>CAYTWX010000007.1:0-6759 GCA_964442085.1 uncultured Methylobacillus sp.
TTATATAATGACAAACATTTTGAAGATTTTGAAGATCCAATGGACGCTGTAAGAGGCGCAGATATCGTCACGACTGATGTGTGGACTAGTATGGGATTTGAGTCGGAAAAAATCGAGAGAATAAAAGATTTTGCTGATTGGCAAGTAGATAGCGATATGATGGAGCTTGCTGGTAAAGATGCCTTATTTATGCATTGCCTTCCGGCCCATAGAGGTGAGGAAGTTACTGCAGATGTAATTGACGGACCACATAGCGTTGTTTGGGAAGAGGCAGAAAATAGACTACATATTCAAAAAGCGCTTTTAGAATATTTAATTTTAGGGAATGTTTAAATATGATTAAGGATGTAAAAAAGATTGTTCTTGCATACTCTGGAGGTTTGGATACATCAGTAATTTTAAAATGGCTCCAACAAGAATATCAGTGCGAAGTTGTTACTTTTACAGCTGATTTAGGGCAAGGTGAAGAGATAGAGCCAGCTAGAGAAAAAGCAAAGTCAGCTGGAGTTAAGGAAATTTTTATTGAAGATTTGAGAGAGGAATTTGTTAGAGACTTTGTTTTTCCAATGTTCAGGGCTAACACAGTTTATGAAGGTGAATACTTACTTGGTACTTCAATAGCAAGGCCACTGATAGCAAAAAGACTTATTGAGATTGCAAAAGAAACCAACAGTAATGCTGTGGCACATGGGTCAACAGGTAAAGGAAACGATCAAGTTAGGTTTGAATTAGGCGCTTATGCATTAAATCCAGATATAAAGATTATTGCACCATGGAGAGAGTGGGATCTTCTTAGTAGAAAAAAGTTAATTAAATTTGCTGAAGATAATAATATTCCAGTTGATATGAAGCACCAAGATGGAGGAAGTCCTTACAGTATGGATGCTAATCTTCTCCACATTTCATATGAGGGGAGAGATTTAGAAGATCCTGCCGCTTCTCCTGAGGAAGATATGTGGAGATGGACTAAAAGCCCAAAGAATGCTCCTGATAATTCAGAAGAAATAATTATTGAATTTAAAAAAGGTAATCCTGTAGCTTTAAATGGAAAAAGTTTAAAGCCACATGAGATCCTTCATCAGTTAAACGTTATAGGTGGAGAACACGGCATAGGCAGGTTGGATTTAGTTGAAAATCGATATGTTGGCATGAAGTCTAGAGGGTGCTATGAGACCCCGGGAGGAACTATTTTGCTAAAAGCTCATAGAGCAATTGAATCGTTGACCTTAGATAGGGAGGAAGCTCATCTAAAAGATGAATTAATGCCAAAATACGCGTCATTGATTTATAACGGGTTTTGGTGGGCTCCAGAAAGATTAGCACTTCAAGCTTTGATTGATACCACACAAGTTAAAGTGGATGGATGGGTAAAGATAAGTTTATACAAAGGAAACGTTACCATTTTAGGTAGGGATAGCGATAATTCATTATTTGATTCAAATATAGCAACGTTCGAAGATGATAGAGGTGCTTATGATCAAAAAGATGCAGAGGGATTTATTAAAATAAATGCTTTAAGAATGAGAATAGCAGCTAAACAACTTAATAAATAAATTAGGGAGAGCGAAGATATGCCAACATTTGACATAACATCAGAAGCAAATATAGTAAATATTAAGAATGCAGTTGATGTGTCGATGAGAATGATTGATAACCGCTATGACTTTAAGGGCACCACTGCTAAGGTTGAGTTTATGGAAAAGGAAATGATTATAAGCTTATTTGGGGATTCTGAATTTCAATTAAACCAAATTAAAGATATTTTATTTCCCACAATGGAGAAAAAAGAAGCTGATAGCTCAAAAAGAATTACCTCTAACACTATCGAATCAGTATCCGGAAATAAATCTAAGCAAATATTAAATATTAAGAACGGGATAGATATAGATTTAGCTAAACAAATTGTTAAAACAATAAAAGAGTCAAAAAGCAAAACACAGGCGAGTATACAAGGCGATGCAGTGAGGGTTTCGGGTGGGAAGCGAGACATGCTTCAAGAATGTATTTCTTTAGTAAAATTAAAGCATAAAGACTTCCCTTTGAGTTTTGGTAACTTCCGGGATTAGCTTAGTGGGAATCTCACTCTACGAAAAAGTATTTAATAGCCATGTTGTTCGAAATGAGGGCGATACTTATTTATTATATATAGATAGACACTTAATTCATGAAGTTACAAGTCCTCAAGCATTCGAAGGGATTCGTTTGTCAAATAGGAAGATTTGGAGGAAAAATTCTATTCTTGCTGTTCCTGACCATAACGTTCCAACGACAGATAGAAATGTTGAAATTCAAGATCCTATTTCCAAAATTCAGGTAGATACCCTTGATAAAAATTGTGAAGAGTTTGATTTACTTCAATTCAAAATAAATGATCAACGCCAAGGAATCGTCCATGTTGTTGGACCAGAACAAGGCTCAACATTACCAGGAATGACTATAGTTTGCGGTGATTCTCATACCAGTACTCACGGCGCATTCGGTGCAATAGCTATGGGGATTGGTACCTCAGAAGTTGAGCATGTCTTAGCTACCCAGTGCTTAATTGTGAATAAATTTAAGACAATGCGAATTACTGTAAACGGCGATCTTCAAGATAAAGTAACCGCGAAAGATATTGCTTTATCAATTATAGGTAAGATTGGGACGGCTGGAGGAACTGGTCATGCAATTGAATTTTCAGGAACAACAATAGAGTCATTATCCATGGAAGGGAGGATGACATTATGTAATATGGCTATTGAGGCGGGATCAAGGGTTGGGTTAATAGGAGTTGATAATAAAACGATTGAGTACATTAAAGATAAACCACTTGCACCAAAAGGTGAATTATGGGAAAAGGCTAAAAAAAATTGGTTAGATTTAGTAAGTGATGGAGATGCAAAATTTGATTCTGAAATTGAAATTGATGGAAGTCTAATTGAGCCTCAAGTCACCTGGGGGACTTCACCTGAGATGGTCGCAAGTATAACAAGTAAGATTCCTAACCCAGCTGATTATAAAGATAAAACTTTGACTTCTAGCTATGAAATAGCATTAAAATATATGGATTTAAAACCCGAGACACCGATTAATCAGATACCTATTGATAAAGTTTTTATTGGTTCTTGTACTAATTCTAGAATTGAGGATTTAAGAGCTGCTGCAGATATTGTAGGGACAAAAAAAATTGCGAAAAATATAAAGTTAGCTCTAGTTGTCCCAGGTTCTGGTTTGGTAAAGATACAAGCTGAATTAGAGGGTTTAGATAAAATTTTTAAGAACGCTGGATTTGAGTGGCGTGAGCCAGGATGCTCGATGTGTTTAGCTATGAATGCAGACAAACTAGGTCATGGTGAAAGATGTGCATCAACATCAAATAGAAACTTTGAAGGAAGGCAGGGTCAAGGTGGGAGAACGCACTTAGTTAGCCCACAAATGGCAGCAGCAGCAGCTATTTATGGGAAATTTGTTGATATTAGAGGGCTTAATTAATGAAGTCATTAAATATACATAAGGGTATCGTAATACCTTTGGATAGGGCAAATGTAGATACAGATGCAATAATTCCTAAGCAGTTTTTAAAGTCAATCAAAAAATCTGGTTTTGGTCCCAACTTATTTGATGAATGGCGATATTTGGATTATGGGGAACCAGGTTTAGATAATTCTAAAAGAAAAATTAATGCGAAGTTTGTTTTGAATTTACCTAGATATAAAAGCGGTTCAATCCTTATTGCAAGAGAAAATTTTGGGTGCGGTTCAAGTAGAGAGCATGCTCCATGGGCGCTCCTAGATTTTGGGATTAGAGTTGTAATAGCAACAAGCTTTGCTGATATATTTTATGGAAATTGTTTTAAAAATGGCATCCTTCCAGTCACACTGAATAAAAATATTATGGATCAAATTTTTACAAAAGTAGAGAGTGAAATTGGATATGAGATAACTGTTAATCTAGAAAAGCAAAAAATTTATGATGAATCTGAAATAGCAGATTTTGAAATAGATAGTTTTAAGAAATCATGCTTAATAGATGGATTAGATGATATTGGATTAACGCTGAAAAATAAAATTGATATTAAAAATTTTGAAAAAAAATACGAGGAAAATTTTCCTTGGTTAAAGGGTAGGTGAAGAGATAATGAAAATTGCAGTTTTACCTGGGGATGGCATAGGCCCAGAAATTATTAAACAAGCTGTAAGAGTTTTAAAGGCTTTAAATTTAGAAGGTTGTGTGGAATATGCTTCTATTGGGGGTGCAGGCTTCGAGGAATTTAATGATCCCCTACCAAAATCTACACTTGACTTAGCTATTAGTGCAGATGCAGTATTACTTGGAGCAGTAGGTGATTGGAAATATGATAAATTACCAAGAGATATGCGACCTGAAAGAGGCTTGCTTAGAATTCGACAATCTTTAAATTTGTTTGCAAACCTAAGACCCGCTATTATGTTTTCTGAATTAATTCACGCCTCAAGTTTAAAAGCTGAGTTTGTTTCTGGTTTGGATATAATGATTATAAGGGAGTTAACAGGTGATATTTATTTTGGAGAGCCAAGAGGTATCATTACAAATAAGCAGAATGAGCGTGAGGGTGTAAATACTATGCGATATTCTGAATCTGAGATCATTAGAATTGCACATGTTGCGTTTAAGACAGCATCAAAGAGGTCAAAAAAATTGTGCTCTGTAGATAAAGCAAATGTTTTAGAGGCAACTGAGCTTTGGAGAGAAGTTATTATTCATGTAGGTAAACAGTACCCAGAAGTTGAGCTATCTCATATGTATGTTGACAATGCAGCAATGCAATTAGTTAAAAATCCAAAACAGTTTGATGTTATTGTTACAGGTAATATTTTTGGAGATATATTATCTGACCAAGCCTCGATGTTAACTGGATCAATCGGTATGCTTCCATCCGCGTCATTGGATGAAAAAAACAAAGGGATGTATGAGCCAAGTCATGGCTCTGCACCTGATATAGCTGGTCAGGACAAAGCTAATCCATTAGCAACTATTTTATCATTAGCTATGATGTTTAAATATACATTTGATGACCAAACTAAATTTGATTTAATAGAAAATGCAGTGAAAAAAACTCTAAATGATGGTTTTAGAACAGAAGATATATTTTCCAAAGGTACCAATCTTGTTGGGTGCGAAGAGATGGGTAATAAAGTTATTGAAAGGCTAGATATTTAATATGAAAAAAGTTGGGTTTATTGGATGGCGAGGTATGGTTGGTTCAGTTTTGGTCAAGCGTATGATCGAAGAATCAGATTTTAGTGAATTTGACTCGTATTTTTTTTCTACATCTCAAGTAGGACAAAAAAATCCTGAATGGAATATAAACTATAAAAATAAAACATTAATTGATGCTTTTGATATCCAGGAATTGTCAAAAATGGATATTATAATGACCTGCCAAGGCGGAGATTATACAAATAAAGTTTTTTCAAAATTAAGAGATTCGCAATGGGAAGGTCATTGGATTGATGCCGCATCTACTCTCCGAATGAATGAAGATTCATTAATTGTATTAGACCCTATTAATCAAAAATCTATTGATAAGGCATACGATTCTGGAATTAAGAACTGGGTGGGTGGAAATTGTACAGTTTCGTTAATGCTTTTAGCAATAAATGGGTTATTACAAAGAAATTTAATAGACTGGGTTTCATCAATGACCTATCAGGCTGCGAGTGGATCTGGTGCAAATAGTATGAGAGAGTTACTTTCTCAAATGGGCCAAATTCACTCTTCAGTATCTGATGACCTTGATCAACCCAATTCAAATATTCTTGATGTTGATAGTAAAGCGCTGGAAACAATGAATTCAGAAAAATTTCAAAAGAGTAATTTTAAGGTACCACTTGCTGGAAATTTAATCCCATGGATTGACGAAGACCTAAAAAATGGAACGAGCCGTGAAGAGTGGAAGGGACAATCTGAAACTAATAAAATTTTAGAGTTAGATTTTAGTCCAATTAAGGTTGATGGTTTATGTGTCAGAGTTGGAACAATGAGATCACATTGTCAAGCACTGACGATAAAGCTTAATAAGAATATTCCAATTGAAGAAATAAATGACATAATTGCGAATGGAAACCAATGGGTAAAGTTTGTTCCAAACGAAAAAGAACAATCATTAAGTTTATTAAGCCCAGCTGAGGTTTCAGGTAAACTTGACATAGCCGTAGGAAGAGTTAGAAAGTTGGATATTGATGAAAATTGTATATCTGTTTTTACAGTTGGTGATCAGTTATTATGGGGTGCTGCAGAACCAATCAGGCGAATGTTAAAAATAATTGTCAAAAAAGGAATAGTAAAGTAATGAAATTTAAATTAATAATAGCACTTGCTTTTTTAATCTTCTCCTCTAGCAATCTACTTGCACTAACATTGAATAAAATGCAAGTTAGTTCAAAACAAGATGAGCCGTTAAATGCTGTTATTGATGTTGTTTTTGCTAAAGGAGATAAAGCCTCAAGTTTAAAGCCAGCTATAGCTTCAAGAGAGAATTATGAGGCAAATGGACTATCAAGGTTACCAATTCATTCTGATATTCAGGTACGAATAGAAGCAGATAACAATGGTGCTAAATTATATTTAACAAGCAAGGAGGTAGTAAAAGACCCATTTCTAGATTTATTAATCCAAATTGACTCAGAAAAGGGAAGAGTTTACAAAGAGTACACTGTTCTTTTGGAACCACCAGCTCCAAAAATAGCTGTAAAAGAAGTTGAAGCTGTAAAAGAAGTTGAAGCTGTAAAAGAAGTTGAA
>CAYTWX010000007.1:6859-16126 GCA_964442085.1 uncultured Methylobacillus sp.
GGTGTATTTATATCATCGATATCTGATATTGATGATGCTGAAATTGAGGAAATTAAAATCGAAGGGCAAGACAAGAATGGCCTAGAGACGATTCATTTTTTATTGTTAGTATTATTTTTAACTTTATTATTTGGTTTGTTTGTTGTAATTTCAAGAAGGAAGGCAAACGAAAGAAATCAACAATTAAGCAGTTTTGCTGATGAGATTGGAAGTCAAAAAGAAAACCAATATGTTGATGATAACAATCAATCTTTGAGTCCTAAATCTCAAGACACTGAGTTAAAGCAAGCATTTACTGATGACTTTTCTCAAGAGCAAAGCAATCCAGATGGTAAAAAAAATTACTTACCAATAGCTGATGATGAAGATGAGAAAAAATTGTAATTTTTAAATGCAACATTCATTACTATTTTTCTTTGGATTAGGGCTTTTAGTTTTTTTGTCCAGTACTGATTTATTAGTAAATTTACTAATACTTACATTCTTTTTCACCATTTCAATTATTTTTAATTTACCGATTTTATCGGTAATTAGAAAAATAAAATATTTTATTATTGCCTTGTTACTTATTTACACTTTGTCGACTCCTGGCGAAATAATATTTTATTATTCGATAGTATCAGCAACGAAAGAAGGTTTGTTTTTAGGTATTAATAATTCATTGAGAATTATTAATACCTTTCTGACAATTATGCTTTTAATGAAATTTATTCCTAAGAAATTTTTTATTAATTTTATTATTAAAATTTTTTATCCATTAAAGTTTGCTGGGTTGAATATGGATAATTTCACTTCACGTATTTTTTTAACTTTTGATTATTTAGAATTTTACAAAAACTTTTCATTTAAATTTTCTGATTTCACTAAAGTAATTAATAGTCAAATTAATAACAAATCACCCATCATTAAAGTTAAAGTATTATCAAGAGTCACACCTTCTTTTAAAGATTATTGTTGGGTTATTAGTTTTTTTTCCATTTTTATTTTAATACAGGCTTTCTAAGTATATGCGTTTTGCAGCATCAGTTGAATATGAGGGATCAAATTTTTTTGGTTGGCAAAGGCAATCAAATGTAAATAGTATCCAACAAGAAATTGAAAATTCATTAGAAAAAATACTGCAGTCAGATATTAAGATTCAAGGTTCAGGCAGAACTGATGCAAGCGTCCACGCTTTAGGTCAAGTATTTCACTTCGATACAGATGTTGAAAGAGCTCCTCATTCGCTTGTCAAAGGTCTAAATTCTTTTCTTCCTAAGACAATAAGAATTAAATGGGTTAAAAAGGTCCCAGATGATTTTCATGCAAGGTTCTCCGCCATCTCTAGAGAGTATCAATATTTACTATATAGCTCGCCTATTAATTCTTCAATTCTATTTAGGCATTGTGGCTGGACTTTCTATGACTTAGATTGCAAACTAATTGAAGTTGCTTCTAATAAGTTTATCGGAACTCATGATTTTAGTGCTTTTCGTTCTTCAGAATGCCAGGCAAAATCTCCAATTAGGTCTGTTGAAAATATAACAGTTGATCGATTCAATAATTTTTATTTATTTACTATTAAAGCTGATGGTTTTTTACATCATCAAATCCGAAATATGATTGCAACAATTATTGCTGTTGGAAGAGCTGAAATAAGTCCTGATTATATCGAAACTTTATTTATGAAAAAGAATCGAAGTCATACACCAGCAACTTTTTCACCAAATGGGCTATATCTGACAAATATAAAGTATGATAAAGTTTGGGACTTTCCTGATAGTTTAAATACACTTAATATCTTTAAGATGGTTACTTAGTTAAATTGAAAACAAAAATTAAAATTTGTGGCATTACGAACGTTAAAAACGCACTTGAAGCTGTTGAGGTTGGTGTGGATGCTCTTGGTTTCGTTTTTTTTAAAGCTAGCCCTCGATACATTCATCCGAAGAAAGCTCGAAAAATAATAGATTCATTACCATCATTTGTTCTTAGAGTTGGTTTATTTGTTAACGCGACAAAAGAAGAGGTTCTTTCTGCAATTTGTGACTCAAGAGTTAACTTACTTCAATTTCACGGCGATGAAGATGAGCAATTTTGCAATCAATTTAACTTGCCTTATATTAAGGCTATTTCACTCAAAGATGACCTGAATTTGTTAGAATATTGTAAATTATTCTCCACGAGCTCTTCAATCTTGATTGATACTTACTCAAAAAGTTTGCGAGGAGGCACGGGTGAAGTTTTTAATTGGGACTTAATACCTAAATTATTACCATTACCAGTAATCATTGCTGGTGGCTTAGATGAGAAAAATATTTCTTTATTGATCAATAAAATTAATCCATATGGTGTTGATGTTAGTGGTGGAGTAGAGTTGGAAAAAGGGATAAAAGATTATATTATGATGAAAAATTTTGTTTTAGGAGTAAATAATGCAACCGTATGACTTACCTGATGATTTTGGCCACTTTGGCCAGTTTGGTGGAACCTTCGTTGCCGAAACTTTAGTTGAGGCTTTAGATGAATTGAGGGATATGTACGCTAAATACAAAGATGATCCTGATTTTCTTGCAGAATTCCATCACGATTTAAAACACTTTGTTGGTAGACCTAGCCCAATATATTTTGCAGAAAGATTAACTAAAAAAATTGGTGGAGCAAAAATTTACTTAAAAAGAGAAGATTTAAATCATACAGGTGCGCACAAAGTAAACAATACAGTAGGCCAGGCTTTATTAGCTAAGAGGATGGGTAAGCCAAGAGTTATTGCTGAAACTGGCGCTGGACAGCATGGAGTTGCCACTGCAACTATTGCTGCGAGATTAGGTTTGGAATGTGTAGTTTATATGGGCTCTGAGGATGTTAAAAGGCAGTCTCCAAATGTTTATAGAATGAAGCTGCTAGGTGCAACGGTTATTCCAGTTGAGAGTGGATCTAAGACTTTAAAAGATGCACTAAATGAGGCCTTAAGAGATTGGGTTACAAACGTAAGTAATACATTTTATATTATAGGAACCGTTGCAGGCCCTCATCCATACCCAATGATGGTTCGCGATTTTAACTCTGTAGTAGGCAAAGAATGTAAAACTCAAATGCCTGAATTGGTTAATAGACAGCCAGATGCCATAGTTGCTTGCGTCGGAGGAGGCTCAAACGCAATGGGAATTTTTTACCCTTATGTAGACGATAAAAATGTGAAATTGATTGGTGTTGAGGCTGCGGGTGATGGAATTGAAACAGGTAGGCATGCTGCTCCATTAACATCAAATAGTAGAATCGGAGTTTTGCATGGTAATAGGACGTATTTAATGCAAAATGATGAGGGACAAATCATTGAAACTCATTCAGTATCAGCTGGCTTAGATTATCCAGGGGTTGGTCCCGAGCATTCCTGGCTAAAAGATTCTGGTAGGGCAAGCTATGTTGCAATCACAGATGATGAGGCTTTAGCTGCTTTTCATAATTTGTGTTTAGTAGAGGGAATTATACCTGCACTTGAAACAAGTCATGCTCTTGCTCATGCTGAAAAAATGGCTGCAGAAATGTCCCCAGAAGAGATTATCCTAGTAAATTTATCTGGGAGAGGCGATAAGGATATTAATACTGTTGCAGACATATCAGGAATTACCATATAAATATTATGTCTAGAATAAAAATAACTTTTGAATCTTTAAAAAATAAAAATAAAAAAGCGTTGATTCCTTTTTTTACTGCTGGAGATCCCCATCCAGATAAAACTGTTGAAATAATGCATGCCCTTGTTGAGTCTGGTGCTGATATGATTGAGCTTGGAATTCCCTTTTCTGATCCTATGGCTGATGGACCAGTTATTCAAAGAGCTAGTGAGAGGGCTTTAAAAAATAGTGTAGGAATAACCACTACGATTAAATTAGCTAAAGAGTTTAGAGAAAAAGATAAAACCACACCTTTAATTTTAATGGGCTATGCAAATCCGATCGAGGCTATTGGTATAGATTATTTTGTGTCCATAGCTGCAGAAGCTGGAATAGACGGTGTTATTACAGTTGACTACCCTCCAGAAGAGTCAAAGCAATTTGTTGAAAAGTTAAAAGAAAAAAATATTGATAGTATTTTTCTTTTATCGCCAACAACCGATAATAAAAGAATCGAATTAATAATTAAACAAGCTACAGGCTTCCTTTATTACGTTTCCCTAAAAGGTGTTACTGGGTCAGCAAATATTGATATAAAACAAGTTGCACAGAATGTTCAAAATATTGAGAAATTTACAAAGCTTCCAATTGCTGTTGGTTTTGGAGTAAGGGATGCAAAAACTGCACAGCAGGTATCATCAATATCAGATGCTGTAGTTATTGGAAGTAGAATAGTTCAGGAAATTGAAAATTCAAATGATATAGATTTGATTGGTAACATAAAAAATTTAATAGTTGAGATGAGAAACTCTATCGACAAAGACGGAGTGAATGAAAAATGAGTTGGTTGAAGAACATCATTCCTCCAAAAATTAAAAAAATTGTAGGGCGTGTCAAAAAGAATATACCCGAAGGTTTGTGGCATAAGTGCCCAACATGTCAGTCAGTTTTATATAAAACTGATCTGGAAAAAAATATGGAGGTTTGTTCTAACTGCAGCTTTCATAATAGAATCTCTGCAAGGCATAGAATAAGAATACTTTTAGACACTCCAAATCAAATTGAACATGGACAGAAAATAAAGCCAACAGACCCTTTAAAATTTAAGGATACAAAGCCCTACAAAGAAAGGTTAAGCTCAACTCAGGAAAAACTCGAAGAAAATGATGCGTTAATAATAGTTGAGGGGAAAATTGAATCTATTCCAGTTGTTATTGCAGTTTTTGAATTTGCTTTTATGGGTGGGTCAATGGGTTCTGTGGTCGGGGAAAAATTTGTTATAGCAGTTAATACTGCAATTAAAAATAAGTGCTCATTCATATGTGTATCATCAAGTGGCGGAGCCAGAATGCAAGAGGGACTGCTATCTCTTATGCAGATGGCTAAAACCAGTGCAGCGCTCACAAAACTCAGTGCAGCTAAGTTACCATTTATTTCAATTCTTACAGATCCTACAATGGGCGGTGTTTCGGCAAGTTTTGCAATGCTAGGAGATATAATTATTGCTGAACCAAAAGCTTTGATTGGATTTGCAGGTCCAAGAGTTATTGAGTCAACAGTAAGAGAAAAACTACCCGAGGGGTTTCAAAGAGCAGAGTTTTTATTAGATCATGGCGCTATTGATATGATTATTGACAGAAGGCAGATGAGAAAATCTCTTGCTGAACTTATAACTCATCTTGGATTTAGTTGAGTAAGCTTGATGAGTATATAAGCAAATTTTATACTGACACTGGCCGCCAGCAAATCAATATGGGGCTTGATCGTGTTCGTGCTGTAAAAAAATTGGCTAGCATAAATCCAGATTTTTTAATTATTACCGTTGGCGGAACTAATGGCAAAGGTTCAGTCTGCTCATTTCTAGAAACAATTTACTCTAAAGCAGGTTATTCTGTTGGATGTTATACCTCACCTCATCTTTTTAAATTTAATGAAAGAATAAAGATTGATTTAGAACAAGTTGATGATAAAACTATTCTTGAGTCTTTAGATTTCATTCAAGAAAAAAAACAATCAACAGACCTTACTTACTTTGAAATAACCACGTTAGCTGCAATGAATATTTTTATAAAAAAAAATATCGATATAGCTATATTGGAAGTTGGTTTGGGTGGCAGGCTTGATGCAGTAAATATTTTTGACCCAGAAATATCTATCATTACTTCCGTAGGTATTGATCATCAAGATTTTCTAGGAGAGAGTATTGAAGAAATTGCATATGAAAAATCTGGAATATCTAGAAAAAATAAGCATACAGTCTTAAATTTTACGAATATACCTGAGCCGATGATTGATAATTTTCGCAATATGGATGTACCTTTATCAATAATAAATGATGACTACTCTTTTAGTATCGATTCAAAGGGATACAATTTTATCAGCCAGAATAAGGTTATAAACCAACTTCCTACTCCTTTTTTAAAAGGCGAGAAGCAACTCACTAACCTTGCAGGCGCCCTCCGAGTAATCAATCTACTTGAGAATAAAGTACCGGTTATGTTGAGCTCAATAAGGGAAGGAATTGTAGAGGCTAGAATTAAAGGAAGAATAGAAGTATTGTCTGAACAACCATTTGTAGTTGCTGATGTTGCTCATAATAGTGATGCTGCAATTAATTTATATAATTTTATTAGTAAGGAAAAACGAAGCGGAAAGCTTTATGCTATTTTTTCGATACTGGAGAATAAAGATATCATGGAAGTATTACGCCCATTTGTTGAGATAGTTGATGAATGGTTTATAAGTGAAATAAATGACCCAAGAGCTCAAAAAATAGAGATTATTGCATCTTCTATCAAAAAACATAAAAAAAAATCAAGCATAATGAAGTTTGAAAATATTAGTCAAGCTTATAATCAAGCATTAAAGAAATGCAATCTTAATGATAATATTATAATCTATGGTTCTTTTCACACGGTTACCGAAACTACGAACGGAGTTAAAATATAATGGTTGGTTTAAAAGAGTCATTTCATGAAAGTGTAATTATTAAAAGAGCTCAAAGAAGGCTTATTGGAGCAATTACCATATTAATTATTTTGTTTACACTTTCTTTGTTTTTTGTAAAGGATTCAGATTATAAGAATGCCGATAATGAGATCAAGGTTTCTTTTTTAGAAATGGGGCCAGCAAGTTTTAATGTAAAAAATAATTCAAAGGGGCGCGAAGCTTTAAATAAAAATTTTCTAAAATTAGAAAGAAAAGCAATGGGAGTAAAGCAGCCTATTAAAGATAGCTTAAAATTTTTTACTGTTCAAATTGGTATATTTAGTGATGAAAAAAAAACAAAACAACTTAGAAATCAGATAAAAAATATAGGCGTCGAAACACAATTAAAAAAAATAAAGCTTTCTGGTCAAGATAAAATAAAACTTACTACTCAATTTTTTAAAAGTGAAAAGGAGGCTCAGGGAGCCTTAAGAAAGCTAAAGAATGCTAATTTTCCTGGCTTAATTAAGAGAAATTAGATACATGACCTATCTTGATTATTTTTTTATTTTTATAATTCTTCTTTCATTCTTAGTTGGCTGCTATAGAGGTTTTACAAGAGAGCTCCTCTCATTAATAGGGTGGATCTTCGCATTTTATATCGCCCACAATTTTAGTGGTGATTTCTTGAAACATGTTCCGTTTGAATTTGGCGAGCAAATAAATTTTATAATTATTTATGTATCTATTTTTATTACTATTTTATTATTAGCCACATTCTTAGCTTTTTTAATCAATAAAGTGATAAAAACAATCGGACTAGGCCCATTAAATATAATTATGGGATGTATTTTTGGTTTTATGAGGGGGGTTTTAATAAGCTTTGTAATAATCTTTCTTGTTGAAAAAACATCATTTATAAATGAAGCAAGTTTAGATGAGTCCAAAACAATCCCTATTGTAAAATTTTTAATAAAAAAAACCCTATCTTATTTACCCCATGAGTGGAGTAACAAGGTAAAATACGACCCTAAATTCACCTGATTTATAGGAGAGCAGTTATGTGTGGAATAATTGGTATTGTTGCTAATAAACCTGTAAATCAAATGCTCTACGACGGTTTATTAGTTCTACAGCATAGAGGTCAAGATGCTGCAGGAATAGCCACTTGTAATGCAGGTCGTATTAAAATGCATAAAAATAATGGCCTTGTAAAAGATGTTTTTCATACAAGACATATGCGTAATTTAACAGGTAATATTGGTATTGGCCATGTCCGTTACCCAACAGCTGGATCTTCATCTGTAGCTGAAGCTCAGCCATTTTATGTGAATTCTCCCTATGGAATTGTTTTGGCACATAACGGCAATCTAACTAATTCTGATCGACTAAAAGATGACATGTTTAAGGGCGATCTTAGGCATATAAACACTAATTCAGATTCAGAAGTTTTGTTAAATGTTTTAGCAGATTCAATTGGAAAAGCAAACCAGGAAAATATTCTAACAGCTGACATAGTTTTCGAAGCAATCACTTCTGTTTATGAAAGATGTGAGGGTGCGTTTGCTGTAGTTTCTATGGTTAATAATTTTGGATTGCTAGCCTTTAGAGATCCTAATGGAATTAGACCTTTGGTTATTGGTGTAAATGAAACAACAGATGGTCCTGAGTATATAGTTGCGTCTGAAAGCGTGGCTCTTGACGTTTTAGGCTTTAAGCTTTTGAGGGACGTTGAGCCAGGAGAGGCTATATTTATTAATATGGATGGTAATTTTTACTCGAAACAATGCATACCAAAAATCCAGCAATCACCTTGTATATTCGAGTATGTATATCTAGCCAGACCAGACTCAATGATTGACGGTGTCTCTGTTTATCAGACCAGGCTTAATATGGGAAAATCACTCGCTAAAAAAATAAAAAAAGAGTGGTCAGATTTAAAAATTGATGTAGTCATACCAATTCCAGACACGAGTCGACCAAGCGCTCTTGAAGTATCGCTTAAGCTGAATGCAGATTTTCGTGAAGGCTTTATTAAGAATAGGTATATTGGAAGAACGTTTATTATGCCAGGTCAAGCGTTAAGAAAAAAATCTGTTCGACAAAAATTAAATCCAATTAAAGTAGAATTTGAAGGAAAAAATGTATTATTAATCGATGATTCTATTGTAAGAGGGACTACAGCAAGAGAGATTGTTCAGATGGCGAGAGATGCTGGAGCTATAAACGTATATTTAGCCTCAGCAGCCCCCCCAGTAAGATACCCAAATGTTTATGGTATTGATATGCCCTCAAGGCATGAATTGCTAGCCTTCAATAAGGCTGACGAAGATATATGTAAAGAAATAGGTGCAGATGCTCTTATTTATCAAGATTTAGAAGAATTGAAAAAAAATATTACCCAAGAAAACAACAATTTAAAAACTTTTGACTGTTCATGCTTTGACGGTATTTATGTAACAGGCGGAATTGATGAAAATTATTTGAATAAGATTGAATCACAAAGGTCAGACAATATCATGAATAAAGATACAGCATCATCAGCATCTCAATTGGATTTTAGTTTTACCCTTCCGGAAAGTGATACAGGGGAGCTTGTTTAGCTTGGCTCTCACTTGTTTTTTATCTTATAAAGGGGATAATATTTAATACGCTGTTTTGATTCAGATTGCAGGGCGTAAGAAAAATAACTGCTAAACCGATTAATACCCGCTTTAGCAAATTAATGCTTAACGGGTTTTTT
>CAYTWX010000008.1:0-13721 GCA_964442085.1 uncultured Methylobacillus sp.
ACCTTTAATTATAGAAAAAATATCTGCTACTTATGAATCAGCAGTTAATCTTTCTTACCTTAACCGCAGTAACTTTAATATAAATGGAGAGTTACCAAACTTAAATAATCAAAAAATTAATATAAACGGATATTTTGATAGCTTCTCAATAGAAAAAATAAAGTCAAGTACTGGACAACTGACACTATCTGCTGCCAAAGTTGATATCAATAAATTTAAACCGTGGGTAGATTATCCAACTGAAATAATTTCGGCTACAGGTGATATTGATATTAGGGTGGATTTTAGTGACGGCAGAGTTAATCAAGTAGATAGTCAATTAGACGTTAGAAATTTCGTTACTAAAATTATTGAATCAAACGAAGAAGCGCTCACACTTAAGAGTTTTAAAGGGCAGATTTCTTATCTGCTAAAAAAAGATCTTAAAACAATTATAATCTCAAAATTTAATGTGGCTACGGACAATGGCATCAACGTGGAACAAGGCGATTTAGCGCTATCAATAAACACTACAGAAAAGAAACTTAATAAAATTAGTCTAAAATTAAACCGAATCAATCTTCGATCAGCTCATGATTTAATAAAGCATTTGCCCTATACAGAATATTTTCAATCAATGATTCAAGAGGTGTCTCCATCAGGACAGTTAAAAGATTTAAAATTAGAGTGGGAAGTTTCAAATAATTATTCTCCAGAACTGATTTTAAAAAGCAAACTTTTAAACGTAAGTGTTAATCCTTATCAAAATTATCCTGGGATAAAAAATCTAACAGGAGTAGTAGATATAAAAAAATCTAAGGGGACAGTCAAATCTGTTTCAAAAGAACTGACTATCATAAAAAAAGATATTTTTAGACAACCCATAACGTTCTCACAGTTTTCAGGATTAATTGAATGGAAAGATAATTTATTCAATTTAAAAAATATAGTAATTAAAAATAAAGATATCGATTCATTAATTAATGGTAGCTATAAACACAAAGAGTCCCAGTCTGGCATCATGGATATCGAAATAAAACTTCCCTCAATCGATATACATAATTTAAAAAAGTATTACCCTTTGCAACTTGGAGAAAAAACTCTACATTGGTTAGATACATCTCTGTTAAGAGGACAGGCTAAAAATACAACCATAATATTGAAAGGGAATACCCAGGATTTTCCTTTTGTAGACAATGAAAATAAAGCAGATTTTGACAAAGGAATTTTTACTATTGAGTCGACTATAGCTGAAAGCTTCATTGAGTATGGAGCAGGATGGCCAGAGTTGAATAATTTTGATTTCAAAATTAATGTGAGAAATAATGAAATTAAATTTAAAAGCGTTCAAGGTGATATCTTGAACAATAATATTGTAGAAATGATTGGGAATATTTCACCATTCAATACTAAAGAACCAATCATGAATATTAACTTAACTCTAGACAGTCCAATACCAAAAATTATCAATGCCATAAATAAAAGCCCAATTAGGAAGGTGATGAAAGGTTTTATTGATGAAATGCAGGGCGAAGGTCCAGGGCAACTAAATGTAAAACTTAATGTTCCTCTCAAAGATGAAGATAATATAACCTTCAATGGGTCTTATGAATTTAAGAATAGTTATCTAATAAATGATGATTTAGGAATGCCAAAAATTAATAATATATTTGGTTACCTCAAATTTGACGAAAATAATGTAACAATTTCTGATGCAAAAGCAAACCTATCAGGGAGCCCCATCTCAATTGGATTAAACAATATAGGGGACACAACACAAGTTAATATTGATGGGATTATTAACCAAGAATTTGTTTTATCGACTTTGGGTAATAATTGGGCAAATAAGGTTGTTGGTGAGGCCCGCTGGAATGGTGAAATTAAATTAGAAGACAAAGCAACTAGCATTAAAATTGAAAGTGATCTAAAGGGTCTAGAGGTAAATCTGCCCCCTCCTTTTAATAAAGAAGAAAATGCTCTAACTACATTATTATTAACATCGGAACAGATCAATTCGAATCAAAAAATGATTTCGCTTGAACTTGGAACATATGCTTCTGCAAAGCTGATAAGAGAGAATAATTATGCAGGCGTCTTTGGTATTAAAAGTGGAGTGATAAATATTAACTCCGTTCCAACAGAAATTCCTGATGAAGGGGTTTTTCTTTTTGCTGAGCTAAATAAAGTTAACTTAGAACTATTTAATTCACTATTTGATAACCTTAATTCAAAACCACTAATAACAAATGCCAATATTGATATTCAAGAGTTAGACATCTATGGTTATAAAATATTAAATTCAAATATAAAGTACCTCCCAATTAATAATAATTCAAGCATACAAATTTTATCTGATGACGTAATAGGAAATATTTTATGGAATAAAACAGATAATACTCTTAAGGCTGGTTTTGAAAAGCTCCACCTCAAAACTTCTGATGCGTTAATTGATAATGGAAGTGAATTTATCTTTTCAAATCCTCCAAAAATAAATATCAAAGCAAAATCATTGATGCTGGATGAGAATAGCTATGGCGACCTAAGCTTAATAGCTATTAAGAAAGACAAAGCGTGGAATATTCAAAACTTCAAAATTATTAATGCTGACCATACAGTAAATGGGACAGGTCTTTGGCAAGATGAAGGTCTTAATCCAAATACGTCCATAAACTTTACCTGGAACATATATAATATCCAAAAAACATTTGATCAGCTATCATACCCAGAGCTAATAAAAAATGGTGAAGCTAACGTTATAGGAATGTTGAGTTGGTCGAATAGCCCTTTTGATTTTAATAAAGCATCTCTTAAAGGCAACTTCTCACTAACAGCAACAGATGGGGTGGTGCTAGAAGCTAAACCTGGAGTTGCAAGGCTGTTTGGCCTGCTAACACTTCAGAATCTTCCAAGAAGATTAACATTGGATTTTAGTGATATTTTCAGTAAAGGGTTTATATTTGATAGAATTAATGCAGGAGTTATAGTGAATAATGGAATATTAAAAACAAATAGATTCTCAATGGAAGGTCCTGCGGCAGAGGTTTCTATAAAAGGTGAAACAAACATTATAGAAGAGACTCAAAATATTCATGTTATTGTTAATCCAAGGATTAGTGATAGTCTTTCTCTTCTCTCTTTGGCGGGCGGCCCGCTTGTGGGTGCCGCAGCATTCATAGCGCAAAAAATTCTAAAAGATCCTCTTAACAAGATCATGTCTGACGAATATCAAATTATTGGGACATGGGATGATCCAGAAGAGATTGAAACACCCCGTGCCGAAAGGTTTGGAAAAATGATTGAGAAAGAAATAATAAGACCGACTTCTGAGTTTTTAAATATAAAGTAAAATGAATAACTTTAAAATATCACATGATTTAATTTTAAAACCGGCTGGTATCAGTCATGATAATTTATCGACAATTATGGATAGAATTCATAATAAGAATATTGATTATGCTGATTTGTATTTCCAATACTCGAAGAATGAATTTTGGTCCCTTGAGGATGGGCAAGTTAAAAATGGCAGTTTTTCTATTGATCAAGGTGTCGGCATTAGAAGTGTAAGTGAAGAAAAGACTGCATTTACTTATTCTGATGACATCACGCTAAACGTTCTCAATGACTCTCTGAAAATAATTAATTCAATCGAAAAGCAAGGTCAATCAACCTCTACCCCCATCCCAAAATCAAGAAAACTCTTAAATAAATCACTTTATACATATGATGATCCAATAGTTGAGCTAGACAGTCAAAAAAAAATTGATTTACTTGAAAAAATAGAAGTAATTGCAAAGTCAATTGATAAACGCGTTATAAAAGTTTCTGCATCACTTGCAGCTCAATACGAAATAGTTTTAATTAAAAATTATGATGGTCAATTGATTGAAGACATAAGACCTTTAGTGAGGTTATCAGTAAGTGTAATTTCAGAGCTAAATGGTAAAAGAGAGCAAGGCTCATCTGGGGGGGGTGGACGCTACCTTCTTGATTATTTTACAGATGAAATACTTGAAGAGTACGCAAAAAAAGCTGTCAAGCAATCCCTTATTAATTTAGAAGCACGTCCTGCCCCTGCTGGATCAATGACAGTTGTTCTAGGTTCTGGTTGGCCTGGAATTTTATTACATGAAGCAATTGGGCATGGATTAGAAGGTGATTTCAATAGAAAAGGCACCTCTGCCTTCAGTAATATGATGGGTAAACAAGTCGCTGCAAAGGGAATAACTGTTGTTGACGACGGAACAATTGAGAACAGACGTGGCTCTTTGAACGTAGATGATGAGGGTAATAAAACACAAAAAACAGTTTTAATTGAGGATGGAATTTTAGTTGGCTATCTGCAAGATACTCTTAATGCTAGATTAATGAATATGTCTTTAACTGGGAATGGTCGGAGAGAGTCTTATGCGCATTCACCAATGCCAAGAATGACAAATACATATATGCCAAATGGAAAATATGACCCAAAAGAAATTATTAGCTCAGTTGTTAATGGCCTTTATGCAGAAAATTTTGGGGGTGGTCAAGTCGATATTACAAGTGGTAAGTTTGTTTTTTCTGCATCTGAGGCATGGATGATTAAGGACGGTAAATTAGATTACCCAGTAAAAGGTGCAACTATTATTGGTAATGGGCCAGATATTTTAAAAGAAGTTAGTATGGTAGGTAATGATATGAATTTAGATTCAGGCGTTGGGACCTGTGGCAAGGATGGACAAAGTGTACCAGTAGGCGTAGGGCAGCCAACTTTAAAAATTGATAATATAATTGTTGGTGGGACTGGATAAAAAAAATTATTTTATTCTATTTTTATAATCTAAAGTTCTAGTATCAATCTCAATTTTATCCCCATTCTCGCAAAACAAAGGGACCATTAATTCAAAATCTGTACTAATTTTTGCTGGCTTCATTACCTTACCAGAAGTTGTATCGCCTTTGACAGCTGGTTCTGTATAGGTAATCTCTCTAACTACAGAATTAGGTAGCTCGACTGAAATTGCCCTGTCATCATAAAAAACTACCTCGCAAGTCATTCCATCCTCAAGAAATTTGAGTGCATCTTGGATGCTATCTTTATCCACTTCATATTGATTAAATTCAGCATCCATAAAAATATAATTTGGATCTGAAAAATAAGAATAAGACACTTCTTTTTTATCTAAAATTACCACATCAAATTTATCGGTTGCTTGGAAAATAGTTTCGGTTGAATTGCTTGTAAGTAAGTTCTTCATTTTCATTTTAACTATTGCAGCATTCTGTCTTCTACCAGATTTAGATACGTTATATTCTGCTTTATGAACTACCATTGGTGAGCCGTCAACCATTATTACATTACCTACCCTAACTTCTTGAGCTGTTTTCATAAAAACCTTAAGATTGCTAATTGATCCACAAATTATACTTCATATTATTCCTACTGAGATTACAATAATGCATATGTACCCAAAATTAACTAATACGATTATTTGCATGACCGACGACCAAGTCGAAAATATAAAATTATTGTTTAAGCAGAAAATTCAAAAGAAATCGATACAATTGCCAGCCATATACTCACTTAACCATTGGCTAAAGAAAGAATACAAAGAGTTTTGTATGGTTAGGTTAATTAATGAAAGCTATAAAATTTTAAATGGGATTGAAGAAAAGTTATTATGGGAAAGAATTATCCATAAAGGACTTGATGAGAAAAATTTTCAAAAAAATCAAATCGATAACATTACAGAAAAAGTCATTAGTGCAGACAGACTAATTAGAGAGTATAAAATTAAGAATGATGAATTAAAGAAACATGAGACAAATATAGAAAAAAAAGAATTTAACAGATGGCTGAATGAATTTAATAGTTATTGCAAACAAAATAAACTCCTTAGCAGATTAAAATTTATAGAGTTTTTTATAGATAAACAGATGGAACATACTTTAGTTGGTAACAAAGAATTAATGTTAATCGGCTTTGACAATAAAAGCCCACTTTATGAAGAGTTGTTTAGTGTTTTAAATAAAAAAAATAATGTAGAAGACTATAAAGTTAAACAAGCAGAAAAAATAAAACGGCAAGAAATAAAATGTGAGGATGTTGAGGGGGAAATTAAAGAGGTCACTAAATGGGTGAAACAAAACCCCAAAAAAAAATTACTAATCATTAGTCCAGCATTGAATAGATTTCAAATAAAATTACAAAATGAATTGGATCGCCAGGTACAGCCAGATATATATAACGAATATGATAAAAATAATATATACAATTCAAATTTACAGCGACCTTTATCAAACGAGCCAATAATAACTGCGGCAATAAACTTACTAAAGCTAAATAATACCAATCAAACAAGCACAAAGCTTTTCTATGAATCATTACTATTTAATAATTGGATTGATACTGATGGATATAAAGATAGAGAGGAGCTAGCCAACTATATTAATGATAAAAAATTCCCAAAAATATCAATTAATTCATTAATTAAATTAATAAAAAATGACCCCCACATAAAAGAATTAAACCTAGACTCCCTGCTTAAAACTCTATCTTTATTAAAGAAGAATCAAATATTATGGAGCAAGAATAGAGCAATTGACGAATGGGTTAATCTTACCGAACAGTACTGGACAGAAATTAAAATATCTAAAATAAATAATTTATTATTGTTTGAAATCAACAATATAAATAGATTATTTAATTTATTAAATCAGATTAAAAAAAATCAAATAATTGATTATTCCATTTCGTTTGAAGAGTACTGGGAAATACTATTTATTCATTTATCAAACAGTCCTGCTCCCAAAGATCCAAATGATTCATATGTCGATATTAACGGTTTTGCCGAAAATCCAATGAAAAAATATGATGCTATTTGGCTTATGAATATGAACACAAAGTTCTGGCCAGGAAAGGCTGAATTTAATCCGTTTTTACCCCAAAAACTTCAAAAAAAATATCATATCTACGACGAAGTTTACATAAAAAAACTAGATGATGTACGAATGGCTAGGCTAAATAATTTTAGTGGAGATATTACAATCTCGTTCTCAAAAAAAGATGGTGAAACGGAATTAATTCAAACACCAGGATATTTTGAGGGTAAAAATATTAATGAAGTGTCTAACAAAACTAAGAAAATTGAAAATCACAATTTCGAGGAAATAGATGACCATAAGGCCCCTAAAATTTTGGGAGATGACATTTCTGTGTCAGGTGGGTTTCGTGCTCTTGAAAACTATCAAAAATCTCCAGCATGGGCATTCTATGAAAATAGACTACACGCAAATTCTTTTTATGAGGATAAACAAGATGAAATTTCTAAGATGTCAAGAGGTAATCTTGTTCATGAACTTTTAGAAAGATTTTGGAGGGAGCACAAAAACTCTATTAATTTATCCGACATGACTGTGGAGGTGCTGAAAAAAAACATATCTACCTTAACTAATGAAGTCATGTCAGACTTTAAAGTTAGCAAGCCTCATTTAACACCCAGCCAAATTCAGCTTGAAAGTCATTATTACAATGATTTACTCTACCAATGGCTTTCATTCGAAAAAACCGAGAGGCCACGATTTAGCGTAATCGAGTCTGAGAAAAAGTACCAAATTAAGATTGATCGAATTACTTTCAATGTGAAAATTGATCGAATTGATGAATATGAAGACGGCTCAAGACTTCTTATTGATTATAAAACAGGAGCTGAGGTGCCAGTATCACAATGGAAGAAAAGCCCAATAACAAGCTTACAAATGCCTATTTATGTAGCATTCACAGGTATCGAGAATGTCAGTGCAGCCGGTATTGCTTATATTCACAATAAAAACGTTAAGCTTGTGGGATTATCATCACATGGTCAGGATCCAATTGATGGCGGTTTAAAAGACTGTTCATTGTCAAAAAAGGATGAGGATCAATGGCAATACCTTATTAATGAATGGCGTAATAATATTTATGATCTTGTATCAGGATATTTAAGTGGGAATGCGGAGGTTTCGTTCAGAAAGGAAAGTGAGCTTGAGTATTGCGCAGTAAGACCGCTTCTAAGAATAGCTGAAAGACGCTTCCTCAAAGAGAAAGATGATGAATAAACCAATTGAACAATTACCAATAGATCAAGAAACTCGTGAAGAAGTCCTCAAACCGGAATCTTCCTTCGTAGTTCAAGCACCTGCTGGGTCTGGAAAAACAACAACCTTAGCCAAAAGAATTCTTCAACTTTTAACGGTAGTTGAGAACCCCAAAGAAATAATTGCGCTCAGCTTCACCAACAAAGCAGCTGCAGAAATGCATCACAAAGTTTTAAGGCAATATGACGATTCAAAGAATGAAGAAGTAGTTAAAAAAATTACTGCGAGAGCTAAAAAACTCAAATGGGATGAAAATTTTATAGACTTATTAGAGATAATGACAATTGATAGTCTTGCATCTAGAATTACTCGCCAAGCCCCTATTCTGAGTGAATCATTATTTATGAATATAACTGAAGATTCTCATGCAATATATGAAGCTGCAGTAAAAGAAACCATGAAAAATAATAAGCAGTTAGCTGAATTATTTTCATTTCTTAATTATGACTATCAGAAGATTGAAAAACAATTAATTGCTCAACTTGCAACAAGAGAGCAATGGATAGATAAGATAGATTATTATAAAAATAATCCAAACCTTATTGAAAGTAAAACGAAAGAATATTACTCAAACGAAACAAAAGAATGGGTCACAAAGCTCACATTTTTATTCAAAAAAACACAAATTGATGACATTAAAAGCATTCTTTCTTATATAGACTCCACTTTTTCTGAACACGAAAATAAAATCGATTTTTGGCTTATATTTAGAGATTTAATAATGGCCAAGGATGGAAAAATTCGAAAGAGATTTGGTCCAAAAGAAGGATTTCTCAAAAACAAAGAAGGAATATTTTATAAAGAAAAATTGATAAATATATTAAATATTAATAATATAAACAATATTTTAGAAGATATAAATCATCTAGTATATGAGAAAGATATAACTGATATATTTCCAGGAAAAATGTCTAGCGCCTCTATCCTCCTATCAGAACTAACCATTAAACTTCAAGAGCAATTTAAGTTAAGAGGTGAATTGGATTATACCCAGTCAGTTACAAATGCAATCGTTACTTTAGAGTCTACAGACGTTGCTCAGCTGTTTGATGAGAATGTCTCACATATTCTTATTGATGAGTTTCAGGATATAAATAAGCAGCAGGAAGACTTTCTTAAGCTGCTTACTCAGAATTTTTCAGGTGACCCAAAAAAGTCTTTTTTTGCCGTTGGAGACCCAATGCAATCTATTTATCGTTTCAGGAAGTCGGATGTAAGTATTTTTCATAATTTACAAAATACAAAACAGTTTGGCGATATCAAAGTGAAGGCACGTAACTTAAAAGTAAATTTTCGCTCAAATAGAAAAATTATTGATTGGTTAAATAAAGAATACGTAAAGGTATTCGGAGAGGTTAATGATAAGAACAGGGGGTTAGTAAAATATCACCCTTCTTGCATTGGGCCATTAAGTATAAAAGGTGATGGAGTTCAATTTCATATACTTAAAAATAAAACCAAAGATACTTACACTGAGCAAAAAAAAGAAGCTGATTATATTTTTCAAACAATTAAGAAGATGAAGGCTAAACAATCAGATATTGAAATTGTTGTCTTAGCACGTAATCGATCACATCTAACTAGTCTTTTAACCCTCATGAGGAAGGATAGTTTTCCGATCGAAGCAAATGAAATTGATTCAATCAAATACAACCAAGCATTCCAAGATATTCTATGTCTAACCAAGGCACTTTATAACCTAAATGATAGGGTTAGTTGGATTGGTATCTTAAGAGCCCCCTGGTGTGGATTAAAGCTTGAGGATTTAACTTCTTTATTTGAAGATAAAACAAGTAAGACTCCATGGCAGATTATTAATAGTCCCTCGATAACAAAATACTTAACCAGTGACGGTAAAAAAAGGCTAACGTGCCTAATAGATGTCATCAGTAAGAGTTTGCAATTTCGAGGTAGGATTTCACACCGCTTTTTTATTGAATCAGTATGGAGGCAGCTATTGGGGTTTGAAACAATGGTTGATACCGATGATATGAAACTTATTGATAAATTTTTAGATCTCATTGATCAATCAAGTTCACCATTATCTATTGATTTTGAAAAATTAACTAGGCTAATTGAAGATTTACATACTGATGACAGATCTAATGAGCTCTACCCAGTCAGATTTTTTACGATTCATAAGGCAAAAGGAGATGAATTCCAATGTGTCATCATCCCTGGACTAGGGCGAGTGCCAAAAGCAGATGACAACACATTAATTGCTAATGATGATGGAATTTTGTCACTTAATAACAATAAAAACGACAAAAATAATCTTTATAACTATCATCGAAGTAAAGAACTAATAAGAATGCAGAATGAAACAATCAGGCTGCTTTATGTTGCTATCACAAGAGCTAGTCAAGACTGTCATTTAATTGGAACTGTAACAGAAAACTCAAAAGGTGAAATAAGCCCAACTAAAAATAGCTTCCTTAAGATATTGTGGCCAATAGATACAACTGAAGATAGTGATAAAAAAGTACCCAGTGAAGAATTCGTACCTAAATTAAGGCGTCTTAAAATTAAATTTTTTGATCGAAAGATAAAAATAAATACACAAATCTTATCAAGTAAAGCAATAAAAAATCAAAAAATATCTACAGATAATATATATACATTTACAGGTACATTAATTCATAATTATTATGAATTAATCATTAAAAAACAGTTAGATATAAATATATTATTAAGTAATAAATTAACTTATATCTACAGTCTTTTTATTACAAATAATTTTTCAGAGTCTGAAATTAATTCTGCAATTGGGGTAGTAAAGAAATCATTAATCTCTCTACAAAAAAGTAATGCTGGGCAGTGGATTTATAAACTTCATAAAGAAGAAGGTATGGAGGTTAATTACCTTCAAACAATAAATGATGAAATCAAAACACTCATCCCAGATCGTACTTTTATTGAAGATGATGTCAGGTGGATTATTGACTACAAAACTGTATTTGATGATGAATTAAATTTAGAAACTGAAGCAAAAACGCATACTGAACAGCTAAAGATTTATGAATCTTTATTTGATAATAATTATCCTATTAAAAAAGCTATTTACTTTGTTGCTCAAGGAAGTTTAGTCTTGATTTAAGATACATCCCTTAAAAGTTTTTTTATGTAGGCTGATCTTTCATTTAAGTCATCAATAGAAACTATTGCTTTGATCCTATCTGGTCCGTTCATTTTTAATGTCTTATTTGACTGAATAAGATCAATTAACTTAACAGGATCAATTGTGGCATCTTTTTGAAAAGTAATTTCAACAGACGACGCGCTTGCATCTATTTTTATCACGTCATACTGATCAATATCAACTCTTAATTGATGAGAAATAATCAAGTTTTTTGTTTGATCAGGCATAACACCGAAGCGGTCAATTAACTCTTCCTTCAATTCTATTAAGCTCTCATTAGTCTTGCAGTCTGATAAACGCTTATAAACAATGAGTCGTTCGTTTATATTACGACAATAGCTCTCAGGAAGAATTGTTGGTGCATGAAAATTAATTTCTTTATGTTTAATTAGTGGTGCATTTATATCTAACTTTTTACCTAATCTAATTTGTTTGACTGTTTGATTTAGCATATCAATATATAGATTAAATCCGATTTCATGAATTTGGCCACTCTGATTATCTCCAAGCAAATCCCCTGCTCCTCGTATTTCTAAATCATGAATAGCTAAATAATACCCCGCCCCTAAATCTTCTAATAACTGAATTGCATCCAATCTCTTTTTTGCCTGGGATGATATCTTCTTATCTTGATCTAATAGTAAATAAGCATAAGCCTGATGATGCGACCTACCTACCCTCCCCCTAAGCTGATGAAGTTGGCCTAAGCCAAATTTATCTGCTCGATTCATGATGATCGTATTTGCAGTAGGTATATCAATACCATTTTCGATAATAGTGGTACACAGTAAAATATTAATTCTTTGTTGGTTGAAGTCTTGCATCACATGTTCTAATTCTTTTTCTCTTAGCTGACCATGCGCTACACCGATCTTGGCTTCAGGAATTAGTTTAGAAAGCCTTTCATACATAGATTGAATTGTATTTACTTCATTATGAAGAAAATATACTTGCCCGCCTCTATTAAATTCTCGGAGAACGGCTTCACGAATTATTCCAGTACTGAATTCATGTACAAATGTTTTTATGGATAATCTTTTTTGAGGGGGAGTTGCAATAATTGAAAATTCTCTTAGTCCCTCCATCGCCATTGATAAAGTTCTGGGTATTGGAGTAGCAGTTAATGTTAAAACATCAATATTTGCCCTAAATGATTTAAGATTTTCTTTCTGCCTCACCCCAAACCGATGTTCCTCGTCAATAATTACAAGTCCGAGATCTTTAAAGTTAACATCATTTTGTAGAAGTCTATGGGTGCCAATAATTATATCTACCTTACCCTCTTTTAAATTAATTAAAGATTCATTCTGCTGCTTTCTAGTTTTAAATCTTGATATTTCCTCAATTTTGATTGGCCATTTTGCGAACCTATCTATAAATGTATTGAAATGTTGTTCAGCTAAAAGTGTCGTTGGTACCAAGATAACTACCTGCTTAGAATTCATTACAGAAATAAAAGCAGCTCTCAAAGCTACTTCAGTCTTGCCAAAACCGACATCCCCACAAACTAACCTATCCATAGGTCTCGGTGCCTCTAGATCTTTTATTACTTTTTCAATTGCATCAAGCTGGTCTGGTGTCTCTTCAAAAGGAAACTCTTCAACAAAAGATTCATAATCAGCTAGAGCAACAGTCTGGCATGTTCCTTTTTGTAATGAACGTTTTGCGTAAAGGCTTAAAAGCTCTGCTGCAGTATCATGAATCTGCAAAAGAGCTTTCTTTTTTGCCTTATCCCAGCTACTGTTTCCAAGGCTATTTAATGGAGCAGATTCCATTGGGCCGCCTGAATATCTAGAAATTAAGTGAAGCTGAGAGACTGGTACATATAATTTAGTTTCTCCTTTGTAATAAAGTAATAAGAATTCTGTCTGATCCTCATCAAAGTCTAAGTGAGTGAGTCCCTGATACCGACCAACGCCATATTGTTCGTGTACTACTGGGTCACCTATATTAAGTTCGGTTAAATCCTTGACGATAATATCGGAATTAAAATTCTTATCTTTATTTTTTCTTGTTGGTTGCTTTATAAAGTTTGGAAATATTTCATTTTCGGTGATAACACAAATATCTTTTGAGATAAAACCACTGTGAAGTGGGCTTGCAATAAGATTAACCATATCACTTGAAGCTATAAATTTTTGCCAATTCTCAACAATAGAAAATTTAATTTCACTTTGAACTAAAAGCTCTCCTAATGTTTCCCTTCGACCTAAACCCTCTGCACAAATCAATATTTTATTTTTTTTATTTAAAATGAAGGATTGAAGATTTCTTAATGGATATTTATTCGATTTATCCACACTAATATCTGGAAAAATATCTTCTGGAGCCTGGCTCTTAACTTTTAACTTATGGAATTTACCTACATTTTTAAAAAATATATCTGAAGGAATTAAAAAATTATTGGGTTGAAGAATAGGTCGCTCTATGTCGTAAGCGTACAATTTAAACCTTTTTTCTGCCTCTGACCAATAATTTTGGGCCGCAGAAG
>CAYTWX010000009.1:0-13138 GCA_964442085.1 uncultured Methylobacillus sp.
TGATATTTTTCAACGCTTTACCAGGCCCCCTTCTTTTCCATGCTTTCCATATCCAATAAAATCCTATCATTGTTAAAAGTACAGCAAAAGCAATTATCCAAGGATTATTTGCTACAGTTGCACTACTCGCGCCAAATATTAAAAATAAAAACCCATTAAGATAGCAAGCTGGACACATAATTTACATTAACTTTAGTAATAACAAATCAGTACTAATTATATAATTTTTTTAAGCAATAAAATTATATTCTTATTAATTATTTTTTTTTGCTGGTAGCTTTGTAGGCAATTAAAAGTAAAATTCCTAAAATTAAAATCAACCCAGAGAATACAGCAACATAATATAAATATGGCTCGTATTGGCTCATATTTGTAACTTTATTAATTTTTGCAATGGTGTGATGACTATTTATTGGACTGTATATTTGGTCCATTAAATATAGCGCGTTATTACCAGAAGTAAATATATAATTAAGAATAAGAAAAATCTTGTAAGGCTTTCTTTATACCATTAGAGATTGAAATTTTAGGCGTCCATCCTAGTTTAGTTAAAACATCTACATTTAATAGCTTTCTTGGCGTCCCATCAAGCTTTGTATTGTCAAAGATCACCTGTCCTTTAAATCCAGAAATTTTAGCAATAAGTAAACTTAAGTCTTTGATGCTAATATCTTCTCCAGCTCCAACATTAATTATCGGATATAAATTTTCACTTAAATCATTCTTAAGAAGAGAGTTAAACTTTTCATCAACAAGGTTCATTAAAAAAACACACGCTTCAGCTAAGTCAGTACTGCATAGAAATTCACGTTTAGGCTTGCCAGACCCCCATACCTCTATACTTTCGGTATTAGATTTTGTTGCTTCAGCAAATTTTCTAATCAAAGCAGCGATAACATGCCCACTCTGAAGATCATAATTATCACCAGGTCCATAAAGGTTCGTAGGCATTGCTGCTAGATATTTTGTTTTGTATTGGCGATTATAACTAGAGCACATCTCAATCCCTGAAATTTTTGCAAGGGCGTAAGGGCTATTTGATTTTTCTAAAGGGCCAGACAATATATATTCTTCTTTTATTGGCTGCTTGCAGTCTCTTGGGTAGATACAACTTGACCCAAGAAAGAGTAATCTTTTAACACCTTGAAGGTATGATTGATGTATAACATTTGATTGAATAGCGATATTTTGATAAATAAAATCTGCTGGGAACAAGGTATTGGCATATATTCCGCCAACCTTCCCTGCAGCCAAAAAAACATATTCCGGTTTTTCAGTTTTAAAGAAATTTGAAGTTACCAGTTGATCAGTTAAATCTAACTCATCATGACTTTTTACGATAATATTTTTAAATCCAGCTTCTTTCAAATTATATAAAATTGCTGATCCTGCTAAGCCATTATGTCCGGCAACATATATTTTAGAGTTATGATTCATTTCCAAAATCCTTTTCTGTTATTTTTAATATCAATGTTTCATTTAATAATTTATCTAAATTTTTCCAAGGGCTAAAAAAGCATCTGACATAGTGTAATGATGATTACCAATAAATACTCCATTCTTATCGATGTAATCAGCGTTTTTAAGTTCACCATGCACCTCTGAGTCAAAATATTTAGTAACTTCATTATTGGCAAAATTACCTGTAACTATTGGTCTATATTCGAACCCTAATGAGGATAATTTTTGTGCCAAGTATGCCCGATCTAATTTACTTTCAGGCCTTATTATTAGACTAAAACCAAACCATGAGCTTTTCCCAATCTCTTTCTGTATCATTAGATCTGGATGGTTTGCTAGAATTTTTTTGAATAATATTGCATTTTTTTGACGTCCTGAAATTATCATAGGTAATTTTTTAATCTGCTCTATTCCAATAGCTCCTTGAAGCTCTAACGGTCTAACATTGTACCCAGGCAAAACAAAACGAAAATCTTCCTTTAAAGATTCAGTATCTTTTTTTGAGCAAACTAAATTATTATTTGGTAAATCTCTCGTCCAACCATGAGCCCTCAATGATAAAAGTATGTGATATAACTCCTTATCGTCCGTAGCTATAATTCCACCTTCCATTGTGGAAATATGATGACTGAAGAAAGTGCTGAATGTACCCATTACTCCGAAGGTTCCAGTCTTTTTATTTGAGAATTCCGCACCCATTGACTCACAATTATCTTCGACTAAAACAATATCTGTTCCAGAAATTAAGTTCAAGATATGGCCAAAGTCATTTGAATTACCAAGAAGGTTTACCGCCATTATCGCTCGAGTTTTTTTAGAAATAGCAGTTTCTAATTTAGATAAATCATAATTTAATGTTTCTAAATCTATGTCGACAAACTTTATTTTTAATCCATACTGGTATAAGGGGAAATAGGTTGTACTCCACGACACAGCTGGGACAATAATTTCATCACCACGCTTAAGCTTTAAATTTGATTGTTTTGAATAAAAAAGAGCAGCAATCATTAATAAATTTGCTGAAGAACCTGAATTTACCATTACACAGTGTTTAGCTTCTATAAATTCAGAGAATTTTTTTTCGAATAACTTCACTCTTTTGCCCATAGTGAAATTACCTTCAGCTATTACATCATTCATAGCACTAATTTCACCATCGCCCCAAGAGCTCGTTGCTAATTCATGCTTGAAACTCATAATGTTTTTTTCCAAAACCCGTGCTTCTTCAATAATTGATCTTCCTTCGCATGGGTTAAGTCTTCTTCTACCATTTCCCCAACTAAACCATCAAAACTTATTTTAGGTTCCCAGCCCAATTTTTTCTTTGCCTTACTGGCATCGCCTAATAAGGTTTCAACTTCCGTAGGTCTGAAATACAAAGGGTCTACGGCAACAATACACTTACCCGAAGAGTTATACCCTTTTTCATTTGTACCCTCCCCCTTCCATTCAATATCTATATCTAGTTTCTTTGCTGCTGCGTTTACAAAATCTCTAACGCTATATTGAGAGCCGGTAGCAATAACGTAGTCATCAGGCTTCTCCTGCTGCATCATTAACCACATCATCTCAACAAAGTCTTTTGCATGCCCCCAATCTCTTAGCGCATTCATATTACCTAAAAATAAACAGTCTTGAAGTCCAAGTTTTATTCTTGCCAATGCCATCGTGATTTTTCTTGTTACAAAAGTTTCGCCACGAACAGGGCTTTCATGATTAAATAAAATCCCATTACAAGCAAAAACATCATAGGCTTCTCGATAATTTATAGTAATCCAATAAGCATAGAGTTTAGCAACCGCATAAGGGCTTCTTGGATAGAATGGAGTTTTTTCAGTCTGTGGTATTTCCTGAACTAACCCATACATTTCAGACGTTGACGCTTGATAAAATTTAGTTTTATTTTCTAAACCCAGAATTCTAATTGCTTCTAAAATTCTTAGGGGGCCTAAAGCATCAGAATTTGCAGTATATTCTGGCTCCTCGAATGAAACTTGAACATGACTTTGAGCAGCTAAATTATATATCTCATCGGGTTTAATTTTTTGTATTATATGAATTAAGCTTGAAGAATCAGTCATATCTCCGTGGTGCAGAAAAAACGGGGTTTCCTGCTCATTAGAGTTAGTAACTAAATGATCGATTCTTGCTGTATTAAACATTGAGCTTCGTCTTTTAATTCCATGAACTTGATAACCTTTTTCAAGTAAAAATTCCGATAAATAAGCTCCATCCTGACCTGTTACACCTGTTATTAATGCTATTTTACCCATCAGTTTCCCTTCCATAAAAATCATCAAATCTTAAGATATCATCTTCACCCACATATTCACCGCATTGAACTTCAATAATAATCAGATCACTATCGGTATCATTCATTAACCGATGTTTTTGTTCTTTTGGTATATAAGTAGATTCATTTATTTTTAGCGTGGATTTTTCATTATTATTATTAATAATAGTAGCAGTTCCTGATACTACCACCCAATGTTCTGAACGATACTTATGCATTTGAAGTGAGAGTTTAGATTTTGGTTTTACAATAATGCGTTTTACCTTGAAATTTTCATTTTCTGATAGTACTTGATAAGCTCCCCATGGCCTATATATAGTAACATTTTCTTCAATGACTTTTGGGTTGGAACGCCTAAGGTTTTCTACCAATAACTTAATTTCTTCAGATCGATTTCTATCAGAGATTAAAATTGCATCTGAAGTCTGTACCGCAATTATATTGCTTAACCCTATAGTTGCTATTAAATTATCTTCTGACCATATAAGACTATCTTTAGTGTCCAAATTAAATACTGTTCCATGACATAAATTTCCATCTTTATCTTTTTGTCCATTCTCATAGATTGAATTCCAACTACCTAAATCATTCCAACCCATTCCCACTGGTACAACAGCAATTTTTTTTACTTTCTCAGCCAAACCATAATCCATAGAAAGATTTGGAAAGCTTGCGTAAACATCTTTTATATTAGTATCTGAAACGTTTAGCAAAGAGTTATACATTTCTAATTGATATTTTTTTAATAAATCCATAAATACTTTGGCTTTAAAAACAAACATCCCACTGTTCCACAAATACCCGTCATCCACATATTTCATTGCGTCATTTATATTTGGTTTTTCTATAAAAGAATCAACCTCATAAATATCTAGATCTGCTTTTATAGAAATTTTCTTATTAGGTTTTATATATCCATACCCAGTAGCAGGATTATCAGGCTTAATACCTATTAGCACTAAAAAATTATCTTCAGCGATAGCCTCGGCGGACTTCCATGCAGCTACAAATTTTTGATCATTTTTTATTGAATGATCTGAGGCGAATATACCCACAACAGCTTCTTTGTCTTTTTTGTAGATATTATAAGTTGCTAAAGCTATTGCTGGGAGTGTATTTTTTGCCTCTGGCTCACTCATTACATTAGAACTACACTCTGGAAGCACTTCGGACAATTGTCCTAAAACTTCAAACTTATGACTTTCATGCGTAACTGTATAAAGATTGGCAGGATTTACTAACTTTTTTAATCTTAAGGCTGTCTGTTGAAGTAATGTTTTTTCACCATTAAGTGCTAGTAGCTGTTTTGGTCTGATTGCTCTAGATAATGGCCACAATCTACTTCCGAAACCTCCACATAAGATTACTGCATATCGCTTACTTTTTTCTAAGCTCATAAAATAGCCTTTTAGCCTTTTTTACTTTTAAACAAGCTGAAGCTTTTTTTCAATTAAGTCACACAAAATATGTCCAATCAATATATGTGACTCTTGAATCCGTGCTGTTGATTCTGAAGGCACCATAAGACAGTGATCTGAAATATTTTTTAACTTGCCTCCGTCTTTCCCGGTAAGCCCAATAGTTGTTACGCCCAAACCTTTAGCCACTTCAAAAGCTCTTATAATATTTTCACTATTTCCCGATGTAGAAATTCCAATTAAAATATCACCCGAAGAACTTAAAGCCTCAATTTGTCGAGAAAAAATCTCTTTAAAACCGTAATCATTGCCTACACTGGTGAGTATTGAGGTATCAGTTGTTAATGCTATGGACTTTAGTGCACGACGATCTTTTTTAAATCTTCCAACTAATTCTGCAGCAATATGCTGACTATCCGACGCACTTCCTCCATTCCCGCACAAAAAAATCGTCCCATTTTTTTCTAGGCATCTTGATAATACGTTCCCAAATAATTCAATCAAGGAAATATTAGTCTCTAAAACTTTATTTATTACTTCGAGATGATTAGAAAAATTGTTTTTTATGACATCTTGCATAATTTTCAACTACTCCGACTTAAATTATAATTTTATAAAATCATATTAACTTATATATTATGTATTGAATAACGCTTTAAAGTAAATCTCAGTATTTAAATAAAAAAAAAGCCGGCTGTGCCGGCTTTAGTTATCTAGTGCGTTACTTGATTCTTTTTATCTAATAGCATTTTAATTCTAAGCTTTTCCTTCTTATATAATCTTATTCTAGAATCAGGTACGTAATTTTTATAAGCCTGCTTAACAATATCTTTTAAAGCTTGGTGTCTATTTTTAAGTTCTTTAAAGTCCATACTGCTCCTTTTAACTTTTTACATTTAAATGAAATTGTATTTCCGACCTTCTAAACTTCATAAATAATTTTATACCTATTAAAAAAAAATTCTAGTATTATTTACATGTAAATTTGTAATTAAAGTTTAATATAAACATTATTGAAAAAAATTTGGAAGTTTAATATGAGTATTATTGAAAAAAAATTTTTGGAAGAAATTCAATTTTACGTAACAACCAAATACTCTTGTGGTTATATAAGTGGTCAGGATGCACAATCAATTGTTGCTACGCCATACAAAAATATAAATAGAAAAATTTTTGTAAATCTTATAAATGAAGGATTTAGAAGAAGTGGGCCATATGTATATAAGCCAAATTGTAAAAGTTGTAACGCTTGTGTCCCAATTAGATTATTAGCCTCAAAATTTATTGCCAGTAGGTCTCAGAAAAGAGCTTCGAAATATCTTGACAAACTTACAGTAAAAATACTTCCTCTAAATTTTAATGAAGAACATTACGAATTATATGTTCATTATCAAAATAAAAGGCACCTAGATACCGGTAAAAGTGAGGATGAAATCGGTGACTATAATGATTTTTTAATCAAAAGTAATGTTGACTCCAAGCTTGTTGAATTTAGACTAGGTAATGAACTTAAAATAGTTACAATTATTGATATTGTTGATGATGGTATATCAGCTGTTTATACTTTTTACGACTGTAGTAATAATAAATTAAGCCTCGGTACGATTTCTATTATGTGGCTACTTGATTTTTGTAAAAAACAAAATATTTCTTTTCTCTATCTTGGTTATTGGATTAATGAGAGTAAAAAAATGAAATATAAAACTAACTTTAAACCTTATGAGTTACTTCTTGAAGGTATTTGGCAAGAAGCATCAGGCTAAATAGCGTGTTACAATTTTCTTTTATCAAACATTTCGCTTATGAAAAAAATATACATATTTGGTGTAGGACTAATAGGCGGTTCAATAGCTCTTAAAACTCGTGATTTAAATATATTTGATGAAATTATTGGCATTGGAAGACCAGGTGGAAGCTCTTTAGATAAACTTGTCCGATCTGGTGTACTTAATTCATCATTAACTCAGATTGGAAAAGAGATAGGTGAAGCAAATTTAATCGTTATTGCAACCCCTGTAGCACAAACAAAAATTATACTAAAAGAAATTCAGCCCTTCCTTAATCCTGAAACTATTATTACTGATGTGGGAAGCACGAAATCCGACATCATGTCCGAAGCTAAGCTTATTTTAGATGATAATTTTTCGCAATTTATCGGATCCCATCCTATTGCTGGCTCAGAAAAGCATGGTCCGTCTGCCGCTAAAAAAAATCTCTTTCAAGGGAAAAATATAGTTTTAACACCTAACAAAGAGAATTCCATAAAAAAAATTTCTGAGCTTACAAAGTTTTGGGAATTAATGGGTGGAAAAGTAACAAATATGGATGCTGATGATCATGATCAAATATTTTCAACAGTTAGTCACTTGCCACACTTACTTGCCTTTAGTCTAGTCAGTCTTATTAATCATAAAGAGAATAAAGATGTTTTATTAAATTTTGCTGCAAGCGGGTTTAGAGATTTTTCAAGAATTGCTGCAAGTTCTCCAGAGGTTTGGAAAGATATAACAATTCAAAATCAAAAATCAATAATCAAAGATTTGAAACTATTTCAAAAAGAGATTGTTAAGTTAACTACTTTTATAGAATCAAGAAATGAAGGTAAATTAGAAGAATATTTAAAATTAGCTAGTAGTACAAGAAAAAAATGGTCAGAAGATAGCTAGGTGAAACAAAAAAAATTAAACGCATCATTAGCTGCCAATGGCGTTGTCTACCTTCCTGGTTCAAAGAGTATTACTAATAGATTACTTCTTATGTCAGCCCTCTCCGACGGAAAAACGTTAATCCAAAATTATCTTGATTCAGACGATACCAAACAGATGCTAAATGCTTTAAAGATACTAAAAATAGAATTTAATATCGTAGATAAAAAAGATATCTTAATCGAAGGTTGTGATCATAGCTTTTTAAATAAGAATGCTAAATTGGCGCTAGGAAATGCAGGTACAGCTTTTCGGCCACTTACAGCAGTTCTTGCAGTCATGGGTGGCACATATGAGTTAAAAGGAGTGAGTAGGATGCATGAGCGTCCTATTAAAGATTTAGTTGATGCCTTAACTCAGATTGGAGCTAGAATAAATTATTTAGATAATAAAGGATACCCTCCACTAAAAATAAACCCAGGTAAAATTAAGTGCAATAAAAATATTAATATAAAAGGTAACGTCTCAAGTCAATACTTAACAGCATTGCTAATAGCAGGTCCCTTATGCAATCAGGATTTGAAAATTCAAATAACTGGAGATCTAATTTCAAAACCGTATATTGATATAACTCTAAAACTACTCGCTAAATTTGGTATTAAATATGAAAATAATAAATGGGAAAGTTTTATTTTAAGTTCGCCAGCCAGATTTAAGGGTCCAAAAAAAATTAGAGTAGAAGGTGATGCTTCGTCAGCATCCTATTTTTTTGCAGCAGGAGCGATCGGCGGCTCGGTAGAAGTTAAGAACATTAACAAATCAAGCATACAAGGCGATTTAGAGTTCTTAACTATTATAAAAAAAATGGGGGCTAACATAGAGTACCTTTCAAATTCAGTTAAAGTTTCGAAAGAGAGTCAATTAACTGGTATGACAATCGATTGTAAAAATATTCCAGATGCAGCAATGACCTTAGCCATCCTTGCTTTATTCGCAAAAGGACCAACAACATTGGAATCTATTGCAAGTTGGCGCGTTAAAGAAACTGACAGGATTTTGGCAATGGAAACTGAACTAAAGAAATTAGGTGCATCTGTTATAACAACCGAAAGCTCGATAACAATCAAACCCCCAAGGGTAATAAATAATAATATTAGTATTGATACTTATGATGACCATAGGATGGCCATGTGTTTTTCTTTGGTATGTTTAGCCAATAAAAATATTATCATTAATGATCCAGAATGCACAAACAAAACATATCCAAATTTCTTTAAAGATTTTGGGGGTATTGTTGAATAAAGAACAATATCCAATGATTATTGCGATCGATGGTCCAGCTGGATCTGGAAAAGGTACGGTTGCAAAAAAGTTATCGGCTAAATTAAATTACCATTACCTTGATTCAGGGGCAATCTACAGAGTCATTGCTTATGCTGCTAAAAAAAATAATATTAAATCAGAATCTGTTGAGGAATTAATAGAATTAGTTAGTAATTCTAAAATTAAATTTTCTGAAGATAAGGTCTGGCTAAATGGTGAAAGTGTCACCAATCTTATTAGAACTGAATTAGTAGGTAAACTAGCCTCAGAAATTGCAATGCACGAAAGTCTGAGAGCTTCTATTCTCGAATACCAAAGAAGCTTTTGCAGGTTGCCAGGTCTTATTGCAGAAGGCCGAGATATGACCAGTATCGTTTTTCCTGATGCTAACTTAAAAATATACCTTAATGCAAGTGTTGATGAAAGAGCAAAGAGGAGATATAAACAATTGATATCAAAAGGAAATGATGTTAATCTGTCTCAAATAACTTGTGAAATATCAATAAGAGATTCGAGAGATAAAGATAGAAAAGTATCGCCTCTTGTTATAGTGGAAGAAGCTCGAGTTTTAGAGACAGATAATATTACTGAAGATCAAGCAGTCGATAAAATTTTAAGTTTTTTTTTCGAAGTAACAAAAAGCGCCGATAACCCAAAATTATCGGATTAAATTAAACTTCCCCATCGCTAGTTGGGAATAAATAGATTAAAGGTTAAAAATTAATGGCAACCACAGAGATTATAAAAGATACAGAAAGTTTTGCTGCATTATTTGAAGAAAGCATGGCGCTCAAAGAGATGCGCCAAGGTGAAGTTATAACTGCTGAAGTTATTTCAGTAGAAAGTGATTTCGTAATAGTGAATGCAGGACTTAAATCAGAAAGCGTTATTAAAACAGAAGAATTTTTAGATGACAAAGGGACTATTGAAGTTAGCCTAGGCGACCATGTAAAAGTTGCTATTGAGAAAATAGAGGACGGTTATGGATCAACAATTCTGTCCAGAGTAAAAGCTAAACAAATGCAAGCGTGGATTGATCTTGAAGACGCAATGAATGATGGAACAATTGTTAATGGGTATGTAAGTACAAGAGTTAAGGGTGGCTTAAGGGTAACAGTTAACGGTATAATGGCATTCCTTCCTGGCTCACTTGTCGACATAAGGCCAGTAAAAGACACATCTCCATTTGAAAATAAAGAATGTGAGTTAAAAATAATAAAAATTGATCGTAAAAGAAACAATGTAGTTGTTTCTAGAAAAGCAGTTATTGAAGAACAAACAGGGACCAATCTTGAATCTGTCATTGAAACACTTATAGAAGGGTCAACTGTAAAAGGCATTGTTAAGAATATTACTGACTACGGTGCTTTTGTTGACCTAGGAGGAATTGATGGATTACTTCACATAACAGACCTTGCATGGAAGCGCATAAAACATCCATCTGAGATCCTGAATATCGGTGACGAAATAGATGCTCGTGTTCTTAAGTTTGATAAGGAAAAAAATAGGGTGTCGCTTGGTCTTAAGCAACTTGATGATGACCCTTGGGTAGGTTTAAATAAACGTTACCCAGTCAATACAAAATTGTTTGGTAAAGTTTCAAATCTAACTGACTACGGCGCGTTTATTGAAATTGAAACAGGAATTGAAGGGCTGGTCCATGTCTCAGAGATGGACTGGACAAATAAAAATATTCACCCGTCAAAAGCAGTTCAATTAGGTGATGAAGTTGAAATAATGATTCTTGAAATCGATGAAGACAGAAGAAGGCTTTCTCTAGGAATGAAGCAATGTAAACCAAACCCTTGGGAAGATTTTGCAGAAAAGAACAAAAAAGATGAAAAGATAACTGGCGAAATCAAGTCAATAACTGATTTCGGTATATTTATTGGGCTAGAAGGTGGTATTGATGGATTAATTCATCTCTCAGACATTTCTTGGACTGAAACAAGTGAAGAAGCAGTCAAAAAATATAAAAAAGGTGACACTGTAGATTCTCTGATTATCGCAATTGATGTTCCAAAAGAAAGAATATCATTAGGTGTTAAACAATTGACAGAAGATCCAAACCCATCAAGCAACGCTGAGGAAGAAAAGAAATCAGAATCAAAACCAAAGGAAGAAAAGAAATCAGAATCAAAACCTAAAACTTCAGCTAAGAAAAAAGTGCCCTCTAAAGATATAGAAAATGCAGGAACAACAAACTTAGGAGCGCTTCTGAAGGCTAAACTTGATGATGGAAAATAATGACTAAATCAAAACTCATTAATCTACTAGCCACTAGATTTTCACAGTTAGTTCATAAAGATGCAGAGCTATCAGTCAAATCGATATTAGACGCAATGAGCGACTCCCTTAATAATAATAAAAGAATTGAGATAAGAGGTTTTGGGAGTTTTAGTTTAAATTTTCGTCCGGCACGAATAGGAAGGAATCCTAAAACTGGAGAAAAAGTAAATGTGCCAGAAAAAAATGTACCTCACTTTAAAGCAGGGAAAGAACTTAAAGCACGTGTTGATAAATAAATACAATTAAAAAAAAGTATATTCCTATTAGATTAGGATATGCTTTTTTTTTAACATAAATAAAATTAAATTATGGTTGAATTTGAATTCTGGTGGCTACTAGTAATACCCTTCTTTTTTGGCCTTGGTTGGCTAGCAGCAAGGGTTGATATAAAACAAATTATATATGAAAGCACAGATCTTCCATCAACCTATTTTAAAGGGTTACAGTATTTAATTACTAATCAATATGAAAAAGCAATAGAAGCCTTTGATGATGCAATAAAGATAAATAACGATTCATTGGAATTGCATTTTGCTTTGGGTGCGTTACTGAGAAAAACAGGACAAATTGATAGGGCAATAAATCTTCATATAAACCTTCTAGAGAAAAGAGAATTAACTTTAGAACAACAAGAATCAGTAAAGGCAGAACTTGCGCAAGACTATTTTAAAGCTGGCTTATATGGTCGATCCGAAGAGCTCCTTCTATCCTTAAATAAAGAAAAATATTATCAATTTTCATTAAACACCTTGCTAGAGATATACGTAAAAGAGCGTGAATGGGAAAAGGCTATAGAAAAAGCTACTGAATTGGAAAAAGTATCGGGCGTCTCTTTTAGAATTTCAATAAGTCATTATTTATGCGAAATAGCGGTAAGCCAAATCTTAAATAAGAAATATATTCTAGCAAAAAAGACATTAAACAAAGCCTTAGAGGAATCTAAGAATTGTATTCGGGCTAATATTCTTTTAGGCGATATCTATGGTGAAGAGAAGTTATATGAAGAAGCAATAGTATATTGGAAAAAAATTGAATTTCAACAACCAGAGTACTTAGGTCTAGTTGCTCCAAAAATTATCAATACTCTTCAAGCTACAGGAAAAATTAACGAAGGATTGTCAATCCTTGCTAGATTTTTTGATCTTTATAAACTTAAAACATTGTTAAATGTACTCTATGAAAATGTATTAGCTAACGAAGGAGCAAGCCAAGCAGAGACAATAGCCAGAAATGAAATGATTCAGAGACCCAGTCTTTACGCTTTAGACAAGCTATTTCAAGCTCAAGCAATAGGAAAAACAAGTAAAATAGAGAATATTGAATTAATTCAACAAACAATTAAAAATACAATTGGTGATAGAAGGTTTTACATGTGTGACCAATGTGGATTTAAAGCTCGACAATTTCACTGGCAGTGCCCAGCCTGTAATGCCTGGGAGTCACTACCATCGGAGCCCGCTGATATAATTCTTGAGACTAAATGATGGAAAATATCCCTCAACTATTTGTTGCTATAGATCAAAATGATATAAATATCGCTAAAAAATTAATTGAGAATTTGCCGTCTGATAAATGCGGTATCAAGGTTGGAAAAGAGTTATTTACTTCCTGCGGTCCAGAAATTATTGAATGGATAAAAATGAAAGGGTTTAAGATATTTCTAGATTTAAAATATCATGATATTCCAAATACAGTAAAAAAAGCTTGTT
>CAYTWX010000010.1:0-12318 GCA_964442085.1 uncultured Methylobacillus sp.
CTTTGTCTCGATAGCTCCAGCAGACCAAATCTTGATATTCTGCTTGTTTGTATCCTTGCCTTATCTAGCTTCAATGCATCTCTAATTCTGTTTTCAACTTCTTTTTGATTCTTTAAATTTTCCATATCAATAAAATCAATGACTATTAGTCCGCCAATATCTCTCAATCGTAATTGTTTTGCTACTTCATCAGCAGCCTCTAGATTGGTACTTAAGGCAGTATTTTCTATACTTCTTCCCTTTGTAGAGCGGCTTGAATTAACGTCTACAGAAACGAGTGCTTCTGTATGATCAATGACAAGTTCGCCACCCGATGGAAGCCTTACTTCCCTTAAAAAAGCTGATTCAATTTGATTTTCAATACCATATTTAGTAAATAAAGAAATTTCATCTTCATAAAATTTGACCCGATCAGCATAATTAGGCATTACATGACTAATAAATTGGTGCGCTTGGTCAAAAATTTCTTTTTTATCGATAAGAATTTCTTCTATATCTTCATGGAAATAATCACGAATAGCCCTAACGACTAAATTACTTTCTTGGTAGATAAGAAATGGGGCAGGTTGCGCATCTGCGGCGCCTTCTATTGCATCATAAAGTTGTGTCAGGTAGTCTAAATCCCATTGAATTTCTTCTAATGAAGCACCAATACCAGCAGTTCTTCCTATTACACTCATACCTTTTTTAACTTTCACTTGGGAAAGTATTTCTTTGAATTCGAACCTTTCTTCACCTTCAACCCTTCTAGAAATACCACCACCACCATTATTATTTGGCATTAAGACAATGTATCTACCAGCAAGAGAAAGGTAGGAGGTTAGAGCGGCTCCCTTATTACCACGTTCTTCTTTGCTTACCTGAATGATAAGTTCTTGGCCTTCAGTTATAACATCTTTGATTGAAACGTCTTTTTTTCTAGTTTTCTTGGAGTAAAATTCAGGTGCTATTTCTTTGAAGGGTAAAAAACCATGTCGATCTACACCGTAGTTAACAAATGCAGCTTCCAGGGAGGGCTCTATTCTCGTTACAACCGCTTTGTATATGTTACTTTTTCTTTGTTCTTTACTACCTCTTTCGAAGTCTAAGTCTTCTAATTTATCTTCATTTATTGTTGCAACGCGAAGTTCATCAGACTGTGTAGCATTAAAAAGCATGCGTTTCATTACAATTTCTCCATTTAGTTTTATGAAGATTCTATGTAAAGAATTTTGAATTTTAAGTTAACCATTAGGAATATGTTAATTATGATTTTTCATAATTAAAGCCATCTTCTTTCAATGATCACATCACATCAAATTAAATATATTCTTTTATCTAAATTAACTATTATTAAATCTCAATTAAATTCTTTTAAAAATCTTTTATATAATTTCTGCTTCTTAACTATTTTGGTGAGCAGATCTAACCTCGAATTCTTTTGTCCATGTATAATTCAGAATTGTTTTTCTCTTTAAACTTTGTAAAGATATCTGAACAGGCTAAGTATAGGTTATAAATGATCAAAAGAAAACAAAAAATGCCAGGCCATATCAAGCAAAAAGTTATTTACGAGGTTATAGATGAGTCTAGTGATGGCCAAAAAATAGATAATTTTTTAATTAAATTTTTGAAAAATGTGCCTAAAAGTCATATATATAAAATTTTAAGAAGTGGTGAGGTTAGGGTCAATAAAAAAAGAGTCAAAACTGGTTTCAGGCTATCTTTAAAAGATTCAGTAAGAATTCCTCCTGTTGATTTTACGAAGAAAAAAGTCGTAAACTTGAATAAAGCAAGCACAGATCAGGTTAAGCTTATTAATGATAATACCTTGTTCGAGGATGATTTTTTACTTGTACTTAATAAGCCATCTGGTTTAGCAGTTCATGGGGGCAGTGGTTTGAGCTTTGGTGTTATCGAACTTATTAGAACTTCACGCCCAGAACACAAATTTTTCGAGTTGGTACATAGAATTGATAAAGATACATCCGGAGTTCTTTTAATAGCAAAAAAAAGAACAGCTTTAGTTGGCCTTCATAAGCAAATTAGGGAAAAAAAAGTACATAAAAAGTATCAGGTTGTAGTTAATGGTGTTTGGAAAGAAAAACAAAAAATCGTTGATTTAGACTTGTTAAAGACAAACTCTGATAATGGCCAGAAAAAAGTTAGGGTGGTTGAATCATTTTCGAATAACCCTCTAGTAAAAGCGTCACGATCTGTGTTTTTTCTTAAAAAAGTTTTCGGCTCTTATAGCTTGCTTGATGTAAAAATTATTACTGGTAGAACTCATCAAATAAGAACTCAATTGTCGCACCTGGGGTTTCCAATCCTCGGAGATGATAAATACGGAGATTTTCCACTTAATAAGTCTTTAAGAAAAATAGGTTTAAAAAGAATGCTTCTTCATGCATTAGAGTTAGGCTTTGTTCATCCCATTACCCTGGAAAAATTATTAATTAAAGCCCCTCTACCCACCAACATTTCTGAGTTCATAGCTAAAAATGAAAGTTAATAAATTTGACTTATTAATATTTGATTGGGAAGGCACATTGTTCAATAGTAATATAACTCCAAATGCCACAATTTTTAATGGAATTAAATTGGGAATTAAGGATCTCAAAAGGAGAGGGTACATTTTAAGTATCGCAACAGGAAGTGGAAGGAGAGGTTTAAACCGAGATCTTGTAGATGTAAATCTAAAAGATTATTTCTTAATAACAAAAACAATAGATGATTGTTTTGCGAAACCACACCCTCAAATGATTTTAGATATAATAAATTATTCAATGGTTGATCTTGAAAGAGCATTAATGATAGGTGATACTACCTACGATCTTCAAATGGCTAAGAATGCTGGTATTTCATCTTTGGCAGTTTCTTACGGGTCTCAATCATCAGAACAATTAGAGGAGTTTTGTCCTTTAGCAATAATTGAAAACACATATGATCTTTTTGACTGGATTAGAATCAATGGATAATAAAGTTGTAATTAGGAAGGAAGGCTTTATCAAAGATCCTAGTACAGTAAAATTTAAATTTTTAGAGGGGGGTAAAGAGCATTCAGGATTTATTGTTCTATTTCAAAAAAAATATTATGCATATAAAAATAAATGCCAACATCTTGCTGTAGAGCTCGATTGGGATAATAATGAATTTTTTGAAGAGGAAGAAAGGTTTATAGTTTGCGCAACTCATGGAGCACTTTATGACCCTCAAACAGGAAAGTGCCTAATGGGTCCCTGTTTAGGAAAAAATTTAGAAATTTTAAGCATTAAAATTAAAGAAGATGAATTAATTATTACTATTTAAGGTTGAATTATGGAAAAGAAAAATAATAAGGATTGGGAGAAGATAACAATTGAAAAAATTGCTATGGAATCTTTTGTTCAACAAAAAAAATCTAGGCGGTGGGGAATCTTTTTTAAATCGATTAGTTTGTTTTATGTAGGACTTATATTATTTTTTGTACTATCTACTTCAAATACTTCAAATATCGTTAACGGTGACTTTACAGCTTTAGTGAGGTTAGATGGTCAGATTAGTAGCGATTCAGAAGTTTCTGCATTCAATGTTAAAAGTAGTCTAAAAGAAATTTATGAAAATCCAGGCGTCAAAGCAGTTATTTTAGCTATCAATAGCCCGGGAGGAAGTCCTGTTCAATCTGGAATTATAAATGATGAGATTATGAGATATAAAGCTCTTCACCCCGAGGTACCTATTTATGCTGTTGTTGAAGATATTTGTGCCTCTGGCGGATACTATATTGCAGTAGCAGCAGATAAAATTTTTGTAGATAAGGCAAGTATAGTCGGCTCAATTGGTGTGCTAATGAATGGATTTGGTTTTGATCAAGCCATCAAAGAGTTAGGGGTTGAGAGGCGACTTTTAATTGCCGGTGAGAATAAAGCAATTTTAGATCCTTTTTTACCAGTCGATCCCAAACAGAAAAAATTTATACAAAGTCTCTTGAAAGAAGTTCATGACCAATTCATTAAGGTCGTGAAGGTAGGCCGTGGCAGTAAATTAGCAAATGATCCAGATATTTTTTCCGGGCTATTCTGGTCTGGAGAGTCTGCAATTAAGCTAGGTTTAGCTGATGCTTATGGAGGTATTGATTTCGTTGCAAGAGAGGTTGTTGGGTATGAAAAGATTGTTGATTTCACAACCCAAAGAAACTTTGCTGACAGATTTGCAAGCAAACTTGGTGCAGGAATTGGTTCTAGTGTGAGTAAAAATATTTTAAATAATTATATTAATAATATTAAGTTAAATTAATAACTTATATATTTTTTTTAGTGTAGTTTATTAGGTTATTAGTTGAAGAATCAAACCCGCTTGTTTCACCTGACTCTATTAATTTAGGGAGTACGAGCTGTGCAATTTGCTTTCCATACTCCACTCCCCACTGGTCAAATGAATTAATATTCCATATAACTCCCTGAGTAAATATCTTATGTTCATATATGGCTATTAGTCTGCCTAAGGATCGCGGAGTTAATTTATCAAATAGAATTGAATTTGAAGGCCTATTTCCCTCAAAAGTTTTATGTGGGGTTAGATTTTTAATTATTTTTTCATCAAGATATTGGTTTTCTAATTCTACGCGGGCTTCTTTATTTGTTTTTCCCATCATCAACGATTGTGTTTGCGCTATAAAATTTGCAATAAGAATCTTATGGTGTTCATTACCATTTTTACCAATTGAGTAATGCGAATGTATTGGCATTATAAAATCACTTGGAACCACTTCAGTCCCTTGATGGATTAGTTGATAAAAGGCATGTTGTCCATTTGTTCCAGACTCTCCCCATAATATGGGACCACTATGGTATTTTATTTTTTCACCATCTCTATCAATAAATTTTCCATTGCTCTCCATGTCTGCTTGTTGTAAATAAGATGGAAATAAGGATAAACCCTGATCGTAAGGCAGAATGGCATGAGTATTATATTCAAAGAAATTTATATACCAAATACCTAGCAACGCTAAAATTATAGGAATATTTTCTTGAATCGGTGCACTCTTGAAATGATTGTCAATATCATGAGCCCCAAGTAAAAGTTGTTTAAAATTGTCCATACCTATAAAAATACATACTGAGAGACCAATTGCAGACCATACGGAATACCTCCCTCCTACCCAATCCCAAAATTCAAACATATTATGCTTACTAATTCCAAACTCTTCAACAGCTTCTTCATTTGTCGATATTGCAATAAAATGATTTTTCACGGCTTCTTGATCTTTTAAATGCTCCAGAAGCCATGATCTTGCAGAAAAAGCATTAGTCATTGTTTCTTGCGTAGAAAATGTTTTTGAGGCAACAATAAATAGTGTTGTTTTAGGGTCACAAACTTCAAGTGTTTGAGCAATATCAGCCCCGTCAATATTTGAAACAAAATAAGGTGTAATAGCATCTGTTCCGTATGCTTTTAATGCCTTACAAATTGTTGCAGGGCCAAGGTCTGAGCCACCAATGCCAATATTTACGACACTTTTAAATTTTTCACCAGTGTATCCCTTAATTTTACCGTTTCTTACGCCATCAGAGAACGTTTCCATCTGCCCCAACACTCTATTAACATTTGGCATAATATCTTTACCATCAATAATAATGGGGTTATTAGACCTATTCCTTAATGCAGTGTGGAGTGCAGATCTATTTTCTGTAAAATTAATTTTGTCACCAGAAAATAAACGATCTCGCCAGTCTTCAATTTTAGCTTCTTTTGCGAGGTTTATGAGGAGATTAATAGTTTCATCTGTCACTATATTTTTAGAAAAATCAACTAAAAAATCATCGTATTGAATATGATACTTGTTAAACCTATCCGGATCTTTGCTGAATAAGTCGCGCATATGAAGAGGTTTTATTTGCTCAAAGTGACTCTTAAGAGCCTTCCATGAGGAGCTTTTGTTGATTGATGACATAGATAAGTTCTTAATTTTAATTTGTTTGATTTTCTAAAATTGTAATTGTAGCAAATTTTATAGTAATTTTAAGATATGAATTAATTTTGATGTTGTTTAATAGCCCATAAAATATGTTCTTTAACCAGCTCAGTTGTATTTTTTAGCCGAGACTGAAGGGCCTCAATAACTTTTTCTGATTTAGGGGAGTTACCAAGACTTATTGCAATATTTCGAAGCCATTGATTGTAGCCAATTCTTAAGATTGCACTGCCATTGAAAACCCTCTTAAACTCTTGCTCAGAAATTTTGAAACTATCAATAAGCGATAAATCATTAAGGTTGTGACGCGTGTTGAAATCTTTTTCTTTTGTTATTTTCCCGTATTTATTCCATGGGCATACCAATTGACAGTCATCACAACCATATATTCTATTTCCAATAGGTTTTCTAAATTCAACAGGTATTGAACCTTTAAATTCTATTGTTAAATATGATATGCATCTATTAGCATCGAGTTTGTAAGGTGCAATTATCGCTTTTGTAGGGCATATGTCGATACAGGCTGAACATGAACCACAGTGGTTTAATTTTTTTTCATCGACAACTAATGGCAAACTGGTGTAAATTTCACCCAAAAAGAACCAAGACCCATTATCTTTATTGAGAAGTAGGGTGTGTTTTCCTCGCCACCCTAATCCAGCTTTTTCTGCAATCTCAACTTCTAAAACTGGGGCGCTGTCAGTAAAAACTCTAGAATCAAAAGATACATCTTTGAGCTCTTCTTTTAGTTTTTGGCTTAATTTTTTTAATTTGTTACGAATTACTTTGTGGTAATCCCTGCCCAGAGTGTATCTTGAGATGTAAGCTTTACTCTTATCTTGAAGTAATTTAAGTGTGTTTTCTTTTTGGGGGAAATAATTGAGTCTTACAGAGATTACTGTTAGAGTCTTTGGTAACAATTGAGTGGGGTTAAATTTTAATTCTTGATGTTTTTTTAGATAATTCATTTCTCCATGAAAGCCTGCCTTAATCCAATCAGCGTAGGCTTTTTTTGAATGATTCAGGTTTATATCGGAGATACCAATTTCATCAAAGCCTAAGTCATGGCCCCATATTTTAATTTTTTTTGTAATCGATTGCCAAATTAACTTATCATTCATATAGAAAAATAATAAACTAAAACTATGGCGAAAGAATTAAAAATTTCACTTTTTAATGAAAAAGATACCTTAATGCTGGGTAAAGACATCTCTTCTTGCCTTACTAAAGGCTTATTAATTTTTCTAAAAGGTGAGCTTGGTGCTGGAAAAACAACGCTCGTCAGAGGAATAATTTTAGCGCTTGGTTATAATGGTGCAGTCAAAAGCCCAACTTATAGTTTAATTGAGCAATATGAATTGAATGAATTAAATTTTAATCATTTTGACCTTTACAGATTTACAAGTTCTAGTGAATGGTTTTCTTCAGGCTTCCAGGAAAATATTAATAACTGTGACGTTACCCTTATTGAATGGCCCGAAATAGCAGCTGAAATTCTACCGAAACCTGATTTAGAAATTGAACTACTTTACGAAAATGAAGGACGAATTGCAAATATAATAAGCTTTACTAAAAAAGGAAATAAATGTTTAGAGCACCTTCATTCATAAAATTAATATTTTTTAATTTTTTATTATTATTTAGCATAGTTATTTATGCTGAAAATGTAGTTGATGCGACTAGAGTCTGGACAGCTCCTGACTATACAAGGGTAACAATTGAATCATCAATGGCAATTTCTAATGATCAAATGATGCTTCAAAATCCCGAAAGAATCGTAATTGATTTAAAGGATATTCAAATAAATGACTCTCTTAAGCAATTATCTTTTAAAGTTAATAATCTAGATCCAAGCATTAAGAATATTCGAGTTGCACAATTTAATCCAAAAGTAACCAGATTAGTTATTGACCTTAAATCATCAGCTAGTGTAAAGATATTTTCTTTGAAGCCAGTTAAGAAGTACAAGCACAGGCTAGTTATTGATGTATACCCTAAAGAACAAGATAGTATTGCAAACCTCCTTAAACAGCTTGAGCAGGGGAACATTCTCCCAAAACCTTCAAAAAGAATAATTCCAGACATAAAGCGTCAAACTACTATCATTGCTATTGATGCTGGTCATGGAGGTGAAGATCCTGGCGCTATAGGAGCGAATGGTACCAAAGAAAAAGTTGTAAACCTTCAAATTGCAAAAAAACTTAAAAACCTTATTGATAAAGAGCCACATATGAAGGCCGTATTAATTAGGTCAGGCGATTACTATATTCCACTTGGGAAGAGAGTTTCCATGGCTAGAAAAATAAAAGCGGACATTTTTATATCAATTCATGCTGATGCATTTAAAAAAAGGGCGGTTAGAGGTTCTTCTGTATTTGCTCTTTCAGAAAAGGGGGCAACCAGTGCTTTCGCTAAGTTTTTAGCTAACAATGAAAATGAAGCTGATTTAATAGGAGGCGTTAGTATTGATGATAAAGAACCAATGCTTGCTAGAACTTTGCTAGATTTATCTCAAGCAGCAACTATTAACGATAGCTTGAAACTCGGCAACCATGTTTTAAAAGAAATAAAAATGGTGAACAAGCTACATAAGAAATATGTTGAACAGGCCGGATTTGCTGTTCTTAAGGCCCCTGATATAACTTCAATTCTTATAGAAACTGCATTCATTAGTAATAGAAAAGAAGAGAAGAATCTAAAATCTGCAGCTTTTCAACAAAAACTATCTCGAAGTATTCTTAAGGGTATTAAGAGGTACGTGAAAAATAATTCCACACAGGTTGCTTTTTATACAGAAAACCAAGAATGGTAATTAAAGATAAAAGAATTTTTTTATTAGGCCCAACTGCAACTGGTAAAACAAAACTTATTAAATACCTTAATGATATATTTCCAATTGAGATAATTAGTGTTGATTCAGCTCAAATATATAAATTTATGGACATTGGTACCGCTAAACCCAACAAGGAGGAATTAATAGACACACCTCACCATTTAATTGATATCAGAAACCCTATTGAGTCATATTCAGTAGGTGATTTTAAAAAAGATGTTGATCTTATTACAAATAAATCATTAGAAATGGAGAAGGTGCCTGTTCTTTGCGGTGGGACGATGATGTATTTTAATGCTATTGAAAGACCATTAGATAATTTACCTATTTCTACACCAGAAACTAAAAAAAACGTAAATGATGAGTTAAATGAATTTGGTATTAAGTATTTATTTAAAAAGCTCAAAAGTATAGATCCAGTGTCAGCCGGAAAAATTAATTGCAACGATTCACAAAGAATTCAAAGAGCTTTAGAAGTTTATTATATTTCTGGAATGCCCTTATCAACATTTTATATGAATCAAATAAAGCCAGAGGTACCCTACAAGATTTTGAAAATAGCACTTTTTCCAAGCAAGAGGGAGCAACTCCACAATGTCATCGAGGAAAGAGTAGGGTCTATGCTTAAAAATGGCTTGGTAGAAGAGGTTCAGAGTATTTTAAGAATGTATCCGACTTTAGATGAATCATACCCATCACTTAGAGCGGTAGGGTACAGACAAGCTTGTCATTACTTAAAAAATAAAATTTCTAAAGGTGAGCTAAAAGATAAGATTATTTTTGCAACGAGGCAGCTAGCAAAGAGGCAAATCACGTGGATGAGAAAGATGGAAAATTTAGAAATATTCGAACCGTACAGCCATAATTTAAATCTTAAAGTTAAAAGTAGGGTGGAAGAATTTTTACTAAATTAAACCCATATAAAGGAATTTTTTGCTTACTCTTTGGGACAATAGTATGGGGTCTAATTTGGTATCCATACAGAATACTTTCCGATAATGGAATTTCAGGAGTTTATTCGAGCCTGTTAAGCTTTTCTGTGACCTTGTTTCTAAGTTTGTTTATTTATAGGCCCAAATCATTTTCGAGTTTAAAGGGTATAGATTTTTGGATTTATGCATTATTTGGTGGAATTACTAATATTGCTTATGTGTTAGCAGTTATTAATGGCGAGTTGGTGAGAGTAATGCTTTTATTTTTTCTTTCCCCAGTTTGGACAATTCCACTTTCATTTTTTCTTTTAAATGAAAAGCTGTTCCTAAAGAATTTAATAGCGGCTTTATTAGCTCTATTCGGTGCCTTTGTTGTTCTTTGGCAAGAAGACTTTTCAATCTTAAGTATAAATATAAGTGATGTTTATGCAATTATTGGCGGTCTTGGGTTTGCTTTTACTAACGTTTTAGCTCGGCGCTTTGACGATTTAACTATTAAGGATAAGTCATATTCGATTTGGGTTGGAGTAATTGTAATTGCTTTGTTATCAAGCTTTATATTTCCTACAGAAGCTGGTTTCCCAAGTTTTGATTTAAAAGCAATTTCAATTTTAATTATATTAGGGTTTATTTTGTTAATTGTGACAATGGTTATGCAAATCGGCCTAACTCTTGTAGAGGCTGTTCGAGCTAGTCCAATATTTTTATTTGAAATAGTTGTTATAGGTATATCTGGCTACTTATTAGCCAATGAATCCTTACAAGTTAAAGATTTTATCGGTGGTTTATTTATTATTTTAGGAGTATTAATTTCAACTCGCAAATAGCCCACTATAAATTTTTTCTAAATTATTGGTAAAAACATTAGGCTTGAAGATAACAGAATTTATTTTCCCTATTATAATTTTTTGTTTAATTCTTGAGAGCTCCTCAGGGCTTTTGTATAACTCCAGAGCTTTATTGAAATATGCATCTTCATTGTCAGTGATTAACTCTTTACAATCGATTTCTCTTAAAATACTTCCAGCAACTCTACTTGCAAATGTCTGACCTGATAATGTTAATACAGGACATTTAGCCCATATTGCATCAGATGTAGATGTGTGAGCGTTATATGGAAACGTATCTAGAAATAAATCAATAATTTGGTGGCGATTAATATGCTCCTCAATAGGAACTTTTGGGGCGAATCGAATTCTTTTTTTGTCGATACCCCTTTGCTCGGCATACATCCATAAATTATCTTTACAGGATTTATTAGCTTCTAATAACCAAAGGTGAGCTTTGGGACTTTTTTTCAGAAGGTTTATCCACAAATTAAACTGATTTTTTGTAATCTTTATAGATTGTCCAAACGATGCATAAATAAAAGTTTCATCACTAAATCCATAATCTTTCTTTGTTTTGGATGCCAGTGAAGGTCTATTCTTAACATTAGGCTGATAACAATGAGGTAGATATAAAACTTTTTCAGCGAAGTCAATGACTGCATCACGAGGAATAATATATTTATCTGATAAAATAAAATCAAACAGTGGTTTCCCATGGTGGAAGCCCATAGATCCTGGAAACCCTAACCAATTTATATGGTAGCGGGCTGGCTTGTATGCAGCTATCATCGACCGACTATTTTTAGTAAACCCTGATAAATCAACTAAAATATCTACTTTTTCATCTCTTATTATTTTAGCGCCTTCTGCGTCACTTTTTGTTGATAAATCAATAAATGGATATTTTAATTTTATAAACTCTTTATACTCATTTGAGTTTTCATAAGGACCTGAATAAAATAACTTAATATTAAATTTATTTCTTTCATGATTTTTTAATATATCAATTATTAAATAATAAAGAGGATGTTTTCTAAAATCAGCAGATAAATAACCAATTGTAAGCTTATCATTTAATGGTGTTGTTATAGTTTGCATTGCTTCAATTTTAGATTGCTCAGACCAAGCTGTCGCAACAGTTAAATATTCTTTGTTATTTAAATTTGGCATAGATAAGACTGTAAAGGGAGATATTTTGCCTTTACGTTTATTATCTATATGCTCTTTAATATTCCCGAATAGAGATTCAATGCCTTCCCATTCACATATGTATTGCTTTAAATGTGCAAGCTCGACTTGGGCATGTATTAATTTTGGATTTATTTCTAGAGCTCTCTTGTAGTATTTTATCGCCTCTTCATTTCTATCTAAATTGCGTAATGCATTTCCTAGATTAATGTATGTATCCGGATCTGGGGTTATTAAATTATTTTTTATTGAATTTTGATATACATTAATTGCTTTGGAGAATTGATTAAGTCCAAATAAAGCATTGCCATAGTTAAATAAATAGTCTGGATTGTGAGGGAGATGTGAAAGAACTTCTTCAGATATAGTTTTAGCTTCCTCATATTTCCGATTTTTTTGATAGTTGTTTCCAACTTCGGATAAGCAAAAAGTCAAGCCTTCCTTTATACTTTCATCGTCTTTTTTGAGTAAAAGCAGTTTTCTAAAAAAAACAATAGCCTTGAGAAAATTACCATTTATTGCATAAAGATTAGCGATTTCTATATTAATTTGAATACTATTTGGATTCTCACCTAATGCCTTTACTAGTAATTTCAAAGCACC
>CAYTWX010000011.1:0-12299 GCA_964442085.1 uncultured Methylobacillus sp.
AGGCAGTTGAGAGCGGAAACCAAAAAAGAATTGAGAAGATTAATGTTTCAGTACAATAGATTTCTCCGTGGGGATTGGGAAGGCTTTGGCCTTCCTTTTCTTTTTCTAGTGAAATTATTAGTATTACTAATTCTATTTTTTTTGATTGGGTGTTCAACACCGTTAGTTGAAGTTGGAAAGGTAACTATCGTAATTAAAGAAAAAATCAAAATAGCTCATAAAGGAGAAGAATAATGAAGTTAGAGAAAGTATTTTTTTTAATACTTATTGTGTTTATGTTCGCTCTGCCATTCAGCTTCACTAATGCTGCAGACTCCCAAGAAATTAAATATAAAAACTGGAATGTTGATTTTTTTATTGATGACATTATAAGATATTCTACAAATGGATCTAATGTTAATGGGCATGTTTTTGGATGGCTTATTAGGCCAGGGGCATGTGATGTTGATGTTTTATATTTATCAATATCTACTTATAAGACTAATGCTATATCTCTTAAAAATAAATTAAATGGAAAAATTTTTCCTTTAAAGGTATCTTTTCCTGAAATAACTAAGATCCCTGAAACAGTAAAAATTAAAACAGATTTTCTTTCTGCGATGGACTATACCCCTACATTAACTGTCGCGAATTTTTCTCATTTCCATATGGGCCGTGCTCTTGATTTAAGAATGAGGGAATTAAAAAAGATTAAAATTGAAGTAGATAGAACCTACTCAGACTTATTCGATATTACTTGGGATGAATATGATTTAAATGGATATATTGAAGCTAAAGAAAAAGCTCATGATATATGTGAACAACATGATATTAAGCTAATAGCATCAAATTAGTATACTTTGCGATAGAGGGCATTATATATTTTTATAAGTTCGTAATAATAAGAAAATTTCTAGTAAGATACACTTATGAATGCTCCCCAAGGTACAGAAGAATGGCTTAAAAAAAGACTAGGTAAGATTACTGGATCAACTATTCATAAAATAATGTCACTTAAAGAAAATTCATCAACAAGAGCAAAATTATTACAAGATTTAACTCTGGAGCGGATATCAGGGTCTCCTGCTAAAAATATCGTAACAGGCCCTATGGCTAGAGGTTTAGAGCTTGAATCAGAGGCAAGAAATGCTTATGAATTAAAAAATCAAAAAGTGATTCTTACGGGATTTATTAATCATCCTTCGATAAAAGAAGCTGGGGCAAGTCCTGATGGCCTAGTTGGCGAAGATGGATTAATCGAGATTAAATGTCTTAATATAAAAAATCATAATGAGATTGTAAAAAAACAAACCTTACCCAAACAATACAACCTTCAGATTCAGTTCCAATTAGCATGCACAAAAAGAGCATGGTGTGATTTTGTGGCATACCATCCTGAATCTGATCATTCTCTTTACGTAAAAAGAGTCTTGCCTGATGTTGATTTAATAAAAAATATTCATGAAAAAGCTATTATCTTTGTTGGTGAAGTAGAAGAAAAATATAGAGCAATGAAGGAAAGAAATTCAGAGGAGCTTTATAAGTATTTATAAAAAATAATTTTTATGATAAATTTAAAGAGAAATAGTAAATTAGAATTAGTAGAGGCAAAAGGAATTCGTAGTCGAGCCTCCTCAATATATAAACCAAATCAATTAGAAGATTTTAAAATTAGTCGTGGTAAATTCAATGATTTTTTAACCTGTCAACGATGCTTTTATTTAGATAGGGTTAAAGGTTTTCAAAGTCCTGGTATGCCAGGCTGGTCATTAAACGAAACTACTGATATTTTGTTGAAAAAAGAATTTGATATTTGTAGAGCAGAGCAGAAAGCCCATAGAATATTTGTTGAGAATGGGTTGGATCATCTTGTACCTTTTGATCATGCCGAGATGGACAATTGGAGAAACTCTTTAAGTAAAGGGCTTATATCTCGTTTTAAAGAGACTAATATAATTTTATCTGGGGGTATTGACGATATTTGGCAAGATACTAAGACAAAAGATTTAATCGTTGTTGACTATAAGTCTCAAGCTAGCAACTATGAGGTGAGAACAAATTATTATTTAGCATCTGCCTATCATCAAGGGTATAAGGTTCAAATGGATTTTTATAATTACTTATTAACTGCTATGGGTCTTCAGGTGGGACCACTTTCATACTTTCTAGTCGTCAATGCAGATCGTGGGGCAGATGGATTTTATGGGAAGATGGATTTTAGTGAGACATTAGTACCTTATAATCATGATATTTCTTGGATAACATCTAAAGTAGAAGAAATGATTGCACTAATAAACCAAAATAAGGTACCAGAATCAAATCCTAGTTGTGAGAATTGCGCATATGCAAAGCAAAGAGCCAAACTAGATTAATACCACTTAGAATTTTTGTTTTCTATTTTCAGCTATTTTTTTGTTTTATCTTTTCTAACATTTTTGATAATAAAATTCATAATATCAATAGCATTTTGCTCACCACCAGCCATCGTGCTAGAGGTGAAATATTTTCCATCTATAATCATTGTTGGGACTCCAGTTGCTCCTATTGCTTTAAAAATTTTAAATGAACGAGATAACTTAGCTTTCATTGAAAATGAATTGAATGCAGATTCCACTTCTTTTATATCTAGCTTACCTTCGAGCGCAATCCAGTTAATAAGTGCTTTTGTATCATTATGTTTAAATTCTTTCTCTTTATGGATTGCATCGAATAATTTCTCATGTAATTTATTTACAAGCCCTAGAGACTCCAAAGCATAGTATGCTTTTGCAGACTCAACCCAGTCTTTTCTTGGGATTGCTGGTACTCTCTTAAAAGTAACATCTTTAGGTAGGTCATCTGCCCATTTATCTAAATAAGGATCCATGTTGTAGCAATGAACGCAGCCGTACCAAAATAACTCTATTACCTCAATTTTATCTTTTGCTTCTGTAGGTATTTCTTGCTTAGTGGGTTTAAAATTAACACCAGGTTGAGGCTGAACTCCGAATACAAATGTAGAAAATGAAATTAGAAGTATTAATATTAGTTTTTGCATAGCATTCTTCCTTTTTTTTATTTAGTCTATTTTAGGCTTAGTAAGCTTAATTAAGTTCGCTTTAAATCCCTCTTTAATTAGCTTTTCTCGTACGCGTCTTGTTTTAACAAACTCAGTATATGGACCAACACAAACACGGTGAAAATTACTGTCACCTATTTTGGCAGACATTATTACAGACTCATAACCCATTAAAGCCAGCTTAGCTTTTAGATTGTCTGCCGGACTGACTTCTGAAAAAGCACCCACTTGTAAGTAATAATTAACATCTCTATTACTATTTGGATCTGATTTTATATTGTTATTTGAGAAGCCTGAGCTATCTCTAGGTAGTGCATCATAAAAATCAAATCCAGTATCCTCATCTATATTAATAACATCTTCTTCTCCAAGGGCGGAGTTAATTTCTATACAAGCCCCCGCAGTGTCTTTAGAAACAAAAGGACTTTTACCATTTGTAATAAAAAGTGTTACAGCGATAGATACTAGGATACCAAAAAGCATCCCAACGAATACCCCATTAGTAAAGGGAGTTCCTTCAGCTTTTTTTGCATGCTTAGTTTTATAGTTATCTGCCATAATTTTCCTTTTACATTTGTTGAGGGGCTTTAATTCCTAATAGGTTCAAACCATTTTTTAAAACAAATTTAGCACTATTAATTAATGCTAGTCTAGCAATTTTTGTTTTATCATCATCCACTAAAAATTTACTGTCATTATAATAGCTATGAAGGTCTGCTGCACATTGTTTAAGGAAGTTTGCAATTTGATGTGGAGCAAGTTCGTTAGTAGCTTGCAATACTATTTCGGGAAAAATACTAATACTTTTAATTAGTTTTAGTTCGACTTGGCTGTTTAGAGCAAAAGATTCTTCAAGTACTAGTTTTGATATATCACCACCCCATTGCTCTAATACTTTAGAAATTCTTGCATGGGCATATTGAATATAAAAGACGGGGTTATCATTATTTTGACTTTTAGCGAGATTAACATCAAATACAAGCTGGGAATCTGGCCTTCTCGCAACTAAAAAATATCGCGTTGCATCGCATCCAACATCGTCAATTAACTCTCTTAGGGTTAAATAATTACCAGCTCTTTTTGATATTTTAATCTCTTTGTTATCTTTTGTAACTGTAATCATTTGATGAAGAACATATTCTGGCCAGTCTTTAGGTATATTTTTATTTAACCCTTGCAGCCCAGCGCGAACTCGACTAATAGTACTATGATGGTCAGCACCTTGTTCATTAATAACTTTTTTAAATCCCCTCTCCCATTTGTCTAAATGATAAGTGACATCAGGTATGAAATAAGTATAACTACCATCCATTTTTCTCATTACACGATCTTTATCATCGTCAAAATCTGTGGTTTTTAACCACAGAGCACCGTCTTTCTCATAGGTGTGGCCTTCTGCAATTAAATTATTAACTACATCATCAACTTTACCATTTTTATAGAAGGAAGACTCTAAGCTGTATACATCGAATTTAGTTCTAAACGCAACTAGATCTTGATCTTGTTCGTTTCGTAGATATGCGACGCTAAAATTTTGAATCGATTTTTTGTCATCGATCTCCCCTGAAGCTTTGATACTTTTACCCGCACATTTTATTGTTTCCATAGCTAAGAAAGCTTTTGAAATATCATTTATATAGTTGCCATGATAGCCATCAACTGGAAACTTCGGATCATTTACTGATATCTTTTTACAGGAGGCTTGAACAGATTCAGTTAAATTATTAATTTGTTCACCAGCATCATTGTAATAAAACTCTCTTGTTACATCCCAACCTGATGCATCAAAAAGCCTTGCTAGGCAATCACCAATTGCAGCACCCCTCCCATGCCCGACATGCAGTGGACCTGTTGGATTTGCTGAGACAAACTCAATTTGAATTTTTTGGTTCGCACCAGTTTTGTTACAGCCGTATGAATCTTTTTGGCTCAAAACATTATTAATAATTTTATTATTAGCTTTACTGCTTAAAAAGAAGTTTAGAAAACCAGCCCCAGCTATTTCAACTTTACTAATAAGATCAGATGGCGGTATTTTTTCTAGAATAATAGTAGCAACTTCACGAGGAGATTTTTTTAATGTTTTAGCCAGTACTAAGCTCAAATTTGTTGAAAAATCGCCATGAGTAATTATTTTTGGCCTATCAATGACAATAATAGAAGGATCAGTGAAATCAGTGATTTGTTTAACCACTGAAAAAAGTAATTCGGTCAGGTGTGCTTTCACAAGGTTACAATAATAGTTAAAAAGTTATTTTACCCTATCCGTTGATTTATTTTTAAGGAATTAAGTTGTAAATAAGTAATGAACAATAAACAACAAATTTTAAAAGTAGCAATTAATGTTCCAATTCATCGATTATTTGATTATTTAGCAAATGACGAATCTTTTTCTGTGGGTCAGTACGTTACGATTCCATTTGGAAGAAGAAAAATAATTGGCGTAATTTACGCAGTTTCATTCCATTCAGATATTCACCCATCTAAATTAAAGGAAGTTATAAGTGTAGATTCAGAAATTATCTTTGATGAAGAAATGTTTAAATTGCTTAATTTTGTATCAGAATATTATCATTACCCTATTGGTCAAACAATAATGTCAGTGGTTCCTGGTCGGTTAAAAAAGAATTTAAATCAATTACGTAAATTTGAATTAATCTATCAAGCAACTCCAAAACTAACTAATGATTTTATTAATCAATTACCTATTCGCCAACTAAGAATAAGAAAAGTTGCTGAAGCAATATTAAATAAAGATACAAGGCAATCAGACTTAATGAAAATAGTATCAAATTGGACAGAATGTATAGAACAGTTGGAAGCATTTGAGTGTGTTAAGTCAAAAAAATATGAGCCAGCTATTGATTTTGTAAAAGTTGATAAGCCAATTTTAAATTCAGAACAAAAAGAAGTTATAAAAAATATTTTAGAAAAAAAAGGTTATCAAGCTTCTTTAATTTTTGGAATTACTGGTAGTGGAAAAACAGAAGTCTATTTGCAATTAATAGAAAATTTTTTAAATAATTCTAAAAGCCAAGCTCTGATTTTAGTTCCAGAGATAAATTTAACCCCGCAACTAGAAAATAGATTTCATAAGCGATTTCCTAGTAAAAAGTTAGTAAGTTTACATAGCCATTTAACTGATGTTGAGCGATTAGATAATTGGAGGAAAGCTAAGTCTGGTGAGGCTGACATTATCATTGGTACAAGGTTAGCAATTTTCACCCCAATACCTTTCCTCAAAGTTATTATTATTGATGAAGAGCATGATGCTTCCTTTAAACAACAAGACGGGTTGAGATACCATGCAAGAGATGTTGCAATGGTACGAGCGAAAAATATAAATATACCTATCGTATTAGGAACGGCAACACCATCGTTAGAGAGTTGGCATAATGCCACCCGAATAGATTTTAAATATAATTTTTTAAAGCTTACGCAGCGAGCAGTTAAAGATGCACAGCTTCCAGAAGTAAGGACAGTTCTTGTTGATGATAAAACTAAACATGGAATTTCTAGACTATTGGTTGATTCAATAAATGAGCGATTGGAACGTAAAGAACAATCATTAATTTTTATTAATAGAAGGGGCTTTGCTCCTGTGTTATTTTGCCCTTTATGTAGCTGGACTTCAGAGTGTAAAAAATGTAGCACAAAATTGGTTGTGCACCGCAAGACTAACAGATTGAAATGCCATCATTGCGGACACGATCAGAAAATGATTAGTCAGTGCCCTAGTTGTGATAATTTAAATTTACGTCCACTTGGTTTAGGAACTCAAAAGATAGAAGAAGTATTAAATAGTTTTTTCCCAAAGGCGACAATCTTGAGAGTAGATAGAGATACAACTAGGTCTAAGAAATCATTGAGTTTGCTTTATGAAAGAATGAATAATAGAGATATAGATATTTTGGTAGGCACACAAATGCTAGCAAAAGGACATGATTTTCCTTTTTTAACTTTGGTTGGCGTCATTGATACAGATAATGCGTTATATAGTCCAGATTTTCGTGCACCTGAGAAGCTATTTTCTCAATTAATGCAGGTTTCCGGTCGGGCAGGACGTTCAAATATAAAAGGTGAAGTATTGATTCAAACAGCATTTCCAAATAATCCAGTGTTTGATGGACTTAAAAAGCATGATTATGCAATATTTGCACGATCTCTACTCAATGAAAGAAAGCAAATGAATCTCCCTCCATTTGGATTTACTGCAATTTTAAGGGTAGAAGCTAAATATCTAAAATATGCTGAAAAATTTATTAATAATGCAGCCAAACATGCTGAATCACTATCTCATAACGTCATCGTTTATGACCCTGTAAGGCCTTCGATCGAAAAGCTAAAAGGTTTTGAAAGATTTCAGTTATTTGTTCAAGCTGATGCACGAGCAGATTTGCAACAATTATTAAGGGAATGGGTTGTTTACTTAAGAGAATACCCGCTAGCAAATCGTGTTAAGTGGTCTTTAGATGTTGATCCAATTGAATTTTAAAGTGCTTATTTAATTAATATACAATAACAATATGAGCAAATTACGACCCAATATCATGACTTTTTCTGCAACAGACCCAAGCGGCGGCGCAGGTTTGCAAGCTGATGTTCAAACGATATCAAGTTTAAATTGCCACCCAGTTTCAATCGCTACAGGTTTTACAGTTCAAGACACAAATGGTGTTGAAAAATTAATTGCCGTAGATTCTGAATTAGTAAACGATCAAGCACGACTTATATTGAAGGATATGCACATTTCAATATTCAAATTAGGGGTATTAGGAAGTAAGGACAACATAATCGCAATTTCTAAAATAATTACAGACCATCCAGACATACCATTAATTATTGACCCTATTTTAGCTTCTGGACGTGGAGATAAATTCTTAGATGGTGACACAATAAATTTGATGATGAAATCCTTATTTCCCAAGTCATTATTAATAACCCCAAATATTGTGGAAGCAAGACAGTTGGTTACAAATGGAGTCGAAAATATAAATCTTTCTATTAGTGATTGTGTTGGTCATTTTAGAGAGATTGGTTGTCAAAATATTTTAATAACTGGTACTCACGACAACACAAAAAATGTAACTAATACATTATATAGCCCAATTGATCGAATAACCCCATATCACTGGGAACGCCTCCCTGGGAATTATCATGGATCAGGCTGTACCCTGACTTCGGCCATATCAGCTTATTATGCTTTAGGTTTATCGATAGGTGAAGCAGTGGAAGAAGCACAGTTATTTACATGGAAAACATTAAAGAATTCTTTTAAACCTGGGAAAGGCCAAATGATCCCAAACCGATTTTTTCAGATTAGCGACGATGGAGATAGTGGAAAAATTGCACAACATTAAAGGGCTTTATGCTATTACACCTGATGAAAGAAATTTATCTATATTGAAATCAAAAGTAGAGTCTTCTATTAAAGGGGGGGCAACACTTGTTCAATATCGATCAAAAATTCTTTCCAAAAACGATCAGAAGAAACAAGCAGAAGAGATAAAAAAGATTTGTGATTATTATAAAATACCATTAATTATAAACGATGATATTGAATTATGTAGTATTTTAGATGCAGATGGAGTACATTTAGGAGAAAATGACGGAAATTTAGAAAAAGCACGGTTTATTTTGGGGCCAGAAAAAATAGTTGGCGTTTCTTGTTACAATTCTATTGATCGTGTGAAAATTTCGCAGGATAAGGGAGCTACTTATGTAGCTCTAGGAGCATGTTTTCAATCAGCAACAAAACCAAATGCACCGATAGCATCAGTCGACCTAATAGCATTAGTTTTAAAAAACTTTCAAGTCCCTTTAGTTGCGATTGGAGGTATAACTCTTGAAAATATAGACTTAATTATTAATGAAGGTGTTGAATGTTGTGCAGTTATTAATAATTTATTTAAATCACAGGATATAGAAGGAACGGCTAAGCAATTTTCGAGTCATCTAGAGAAGAGAAATTATGATTGATAAAAATATAAATTTATTTAAGTTGTCACAGAAATTTATTCCAGGAGGAGTAAATTCTCCAGTTCGAGCTTTTTCTTCTGTAGGTGGGACCCCTATTTTCTTTAAAAAAGGACTTGGAAGTCGACTTTGGGATGAAAATGGAAAAGAGTACATTGATTATATTAATTCCTGGGGACCAATGATTTTAGGCCATAGTCATCCGGAAATAATCAAAACAGTTCAGGACGTTGCGCAAGATAGTTTATCCTTCGGAGCCCCTACTTCAAAAGAATTAGATATTGCAGAGATGCTAGTCAAATTAGTTCCCAGTATGGAGCAGGTTCGCCTAGTTAGTAGTGGAACAGAAGCTACCATGAGTGCAATTAGAGTTGCAAGAGGTTTTACTAGTAGGGATCGTATTATAAAATTTGAGGGTTGCTATCACGGACATTCAGACGCATTACTTGTTAAAGCCGGGTCAGGGGCTTTAACATTTGGACAACCGAGTTCTGCTGGCGTACCTGCAGATGTAGCAAAACATACGCACACACTTGCTTTTAATGATATTAAAGGCTTAGAAAAATGTTTTAGTGAAATAGGTAGTGACATTGCATGCGTAATAATTGAACCTATTGTTGGAAATATGAATCTGATCCTTCCTGATATAAAGTTTTTGAGAGCATTAAGACAACTTTGTACTAAATACGAGACTGTTTTAATATTTGATGAGGTCATGACTGGCTTTAGAGTTTCTTTAGGTGGCGCGCAAGAGCTATACGGCGTAACTCCTGACATGACGACATTAGGAAAAATAATAGGCGGCGGATTACCAGTAGGTGCTTTTGGGGGCAAAAAAGAAATTATGCAAATGCTTGCACCTTTAGGGCCAGTTTATCAAGCAGGCACTTTATCTGGAAATCCAGTTGCAGTTGCAGCTGGCTTAAAAACACTAGAATTAATTCAAGCAACAGGTTTTTATAAGGAATTATCTTTAATAGCAACCAAATTAGTTGAGGGAATGACTAGGGTTGCGAAAGAAAAAGGAATTAAGTTTTGTGCTAGAAGTGTTGGCGGTATGTTTGGAATTTATTTTAGTGAGTTGCCACCAAATAGCTTTGACGAGATTATGAATAGTGACCGTGAAAAATTTAATAAATTCTTTCATTCAATGTTGGAACAGGGTATTTATTTTGGACCTTCAGCATTTGAAGCTGGTTTTGTTTCAGCCGCCCATACGGAAAAAGATATTGATGATACGATTGAGGCATCTAGAAGGGCATTCGAAAGTTTAAATGATTAAATTATTTCTGCTCAAATCATTGAATAAACAGGTAAATGAGCATAAAATTATCGGTCAGTTTTAGTAGATTAAAGAATACAATTTTAATGGCATATCATAAGAAAATAAAACAAGGCTTATACAACCCTAAAAATGAACATGATTCATGCGGGGTTGGATTTATTGCGAACATTCATGGCAAAAAAAGTCATAATATTGTTAAGCAAGGTTTAGAAATTTTAACAAATCTAACACATCGTGGAGCTACTGGATATGATCCCAAGCTTGGTGATGGGGCTGGCTTGTTAATACAAATGCCAGATAATTTTTTTCGTATTGAGACGCAAAAATTAAAAATCAAGTTACCTGATTTAGGCCATTATGGGGTTGGGATGCTTTTTTTGCCGCAATCAAAAGTAGCAAGAAAAAAATGTGAAGCAATTATTTCGAAAGTAATTAAAGATGAAGGTCAGTCTGAAATTGGTTGGCGCGAGGTTCCTGTAAATAATGAAGACATCGCTAAGGCAGCATGTGATGTCGAACCAGTTATCAAACAAATCATTATTGGTAGGAATGAAAATATTTTATCTCAAGACGAGTTCGAAAGAAAATTATTTGTTATTCGAAAAATAATTGAAAATGAAGTTAATAAGCTAGATATTGATGACCCAGCAAAATTTTATATAACATCAATGTCATCTAGAACAATCGTTTACAAGGGCATGTTGCTTGCATGCGAGGTAGGTATTTATTTTGAAGACTTACTAAATGAACAAATGCAGTCAGCATTAGCCTTGGTACATCAGAGATTTTCTACTAATACTTTTCCATCTTGGGAGCTTGCTCACCCCTACAGAATCGTTGCTCATAACGGAGAAATTAATACAGTTAAAGGTAACGTAAATTGGATGAACGCCCGGCGAGAAAAAATGCGCTCAACACTTCTCAATAAAGATTTAGAGAAGCTATGGCCATTAATTGAAGAAGGCCAATCGGACACAGCTTGTTTTGATAACTGTTTAGAACTTTTAGTAGCTGGTGGTTATAGTTTGCCCCATGCAATGATGATGCTGATTCCTGAACCATGGGTGGGGAATTCACTTATGAGTGAAGAAAGAAAAGCATTTTACGAGTACCATGCGGCGTTAATGGAGCCATGGGACGGGCCTGCAGCTGTTGCTTTTACAGATGGAAAAATGATCGGAGCAACTTTAGATAGAAATGGATTACGACCTGCTAGATATTTATTGACAGACGATGGCGATCTAATGATGGCTTCAGAAATGGGAGTTTTAAAGTTTCCTGAAGACAAGATTGTAAAAAAATGGCGACTTGAGCCAGGCAAGATGCTACTCATCAACCTTGAAGAAGGAAAAGTAATTGACGATGATGAAATTAAAAATTTACTGGCTTCAGAAAAGCCATACCAAGACTGGTTAAAAAAATCTCGTTACTTTTTAGGTGATTTACAAGCTGTTGATGCTAAATTTGACCATAGAGAAAATTTGTTAGACTTGCAGCAAAGTTTTGGGTACAGCCAAGAAGACCTTTCGTTTGTTTTGAGCCCAATGATTAAAACAGGGCAGGAAAATTCTGGATCTATGGGTAATGATTCGGCCCTTCCAGTTTTATCAAATCGACCTAAAATTTTATATAATTACTTTAAACAACTGTTTGCTCAAGTTACAAACCCACCAATAGATCCAATTCGCGAAAATATAGTTATGTCATTAGTTACGTTTATTGGACCTAAACCTAACCTTCTTGGAATTGAGGATGAAGAGCCACCTTTTAGATTGGAAGCTAGTCAGCCAGTTTTAAGTATTGACGAATTAGAACAGCTTACAAAAATTGGTTCGTTGACACAAAACAAATTCAAATCGAAAGTAATAGATATTACTTATTTAACAGGTGCAGATGATGACCATGCTGTTGTTATGAAAAATGCTTTAGAAATTATTTGTAAAGAAGCAGGCCAAGCAATTAACGATGGATTTAATATAATAATTCTTTCTGATAGAAACA
>CAYTWX010000012.1:0-11814 GCA_964442085.1 uncultured Methylobacillus sp.
TTGATATTATTTTACAAAGAATGGATGACAGTAAAGTGAATCCAACTCAAAAATTAACTTTTGAAGTTGGTGAGTCCATAAGGGTTGTTGATGGACCATTTAAAGATTTTTCTGGCACGGTAGATACGATTGATTATGAAAAAAGTAAACTTCGAGTTTCAGTTGTAATTTTTGGTCGAGCTACACCAGTAGAGCTTGCATTTGGACAGATAGAAAAAGAGGTATAAAAATTATTTGGGAGCTTTTAATTTTTTAAAAGCATTTGAACCAAAATCTAGGAGATTAATAGTATGGCAAAGAAAATTGAGGGCTACATAAAACTTCAAATACCAGCTGGTAAAGCGAATCCAAGTCCGCCTGTTGGTCCAGCTTTAGGGCAACGTGGTTTAAATATTATGGATTTTTGTAAGGCATTTAACGCAGCCACACAAAGCGTTGAGCCAGGTTTGCCGGTACCTGTAGTAATTACTGCTTTTTCAGATAAAAGTTTTACTTTTATTATGAAGACACCACCTGCTTCTATTTTAATTTTAAAAGCAGCTAAGCTATCTAAAGGTTCTCCGGTACCCCATACAAATAAAGTAGGAAAAATTACTCGAAATCAAGCAGAAGAAATCGCTAAAACTAAAATGCCTGATTTAACAGCGGCTGATATGGATGCGGCAGTTAGAACTATTGCAGGTAGCGCAAGAAGTATGGGTATTGACGTGGAGGGTGTGAAATGAGTGCAAGCAAAAGACTTAAAGCTTTAATTGAGAAAGTTGATAGAGATAAAGTATACCCAGTTTTAGATGGACTTAATTTAGTTAAGGAAACTGCAAAAGCTAAATTTGATGAGTCTGTAGACGCTGCTATAAATCTTGGTATTGATGCAAAAAAATCAGATCAAGCAGTTAGAGGCGCTCTAGTACTTCCAAATGGAACAGGAAAAACAACTCGTGTAGCAGTATTTGCTCAAGGTGAAGCGGCAGAGGCAGCAAAAAAAGCTGGGGCAGATATTGTTGGATTTGAAGACTTAGCAGCAGAAATTAAAAAAGGCGTAATGGATTTTGATGTGGTGATAGCTACTCCTGATGCTATGAAAATTGTAGGAACTTTAGGGCAGGTATTAGGACCAAGAGGACTGATGCCGAATCCAAAAGTGGGTACAGTAACTCCAGATACTGAGAAAGCAGTAAAAAATGCTAAAGCAGGACAAGTTCAATATAGAACAGATAAAGCTGGAATTATTCATTGTACAATCGGTCGTGCTTCATTTAGCTCTGAACAGTTACAAGCAAATTTATCAGCTTTGCTCGAAGAGATTAGTAAAGCTAAACCAAAAGATGCGAAAGGTATTTTTATAAAAAAATTATCAGTATCGAGTTCGATGGGAGTCGGAGTTCGAGTAGACCAAACAAATTTATAAATTAAGTTATATGAATTTTGTGGGTATGTTCCACAATAAAGAGCTTTGGGTTCATTGATGAGGTTAGTCAATGAAGTTGTCAAAGACCGTAGGTACGAAAGTTTAATTTAGATATTTAAACCTACGCAGATGGCGAATCCCCTTAAGGATAATATCCTGATAGAGGTCGTCGTTTTAGTTGGTATTAGGAAACTAATACTTTTATTTAACGAAAGGAGAAGACCTTGAGTCTGAATCTTGATAAAAAGAAGGCAGTTGTAGCTGAAGTTAGTAAGCAGATCGAGAATGCTCAATCTATGATACTTGCTGAGTATCGTGGTGTTGGCGTTCAAGATATGACTAATTTAAGGGCAGAAGCTAGAAAATCAGGTGTATATCTTAAAGTGCTTAAGAATAATTTAGTTAAAAGAGCAGTTGAGAATACTCCATTTTCATCATTAGCGGAAGAGATGGTAGGGCCTTTACTATTTGGAATATCTGAAGATCCTGTGTCAGCCGCGAAGATTTTAAATGACTTTGCTAAGACAAATGATTTATTTACTATCAAAACAGGTGCAATGCCAGATAAAAAATTAGATGCTGGAGCAATTAAAGCTCTTGCTTCTTTACCAAGTCGAGATGAATTATTAGCGAAATTGATGGGAACCATGCAGGCACCAATTGCAAAATTTGTTCGTACATTAAACGAAGTACCAACAAAATTTGTAAGAGGTATTGCAGCAGTTCGAGACCAGAAACCCGCATAATTTATTTTATAAGGCTTAATTAAACTATTAGGAGTATCAAAGAATGGCTATTTCAAAAGAAGATATATTAGAAGGTATTAGTGGTATGTCAGTTCTAGATTTATCAGAATTGATTAAGGAAATGGAAGAAAAATTTGGTGTCTCTGCTGCAGCAGCAGTAGCAGCACCTGCAGCAGCAGCGGGCGGTGCAGCAGCAGCAGCTGAAGAACAAACCGAGTTTGATCTTCATCTAACATCTATTGGTGATAACAAGGTAAACGTTATTAAAGCAGTTCGAGAAATTACAAGTCTTGGCTTAAAAGAAGCAAAAGATATCGTTGATGCCGCACCTAGAGTTGTTAAAGAAACTTTAGATAAAGCTTCTGCTGAAGAAGCTTTGAAAAAATTAACTGAAGCTGGTGCAACAGGCGAGTTGAAATAATTTTAATCTACTTGAAGGTTGTCTTTATTTTTAAATAAGGCAACCTTCATTTATTTTTAATAAATGATTTTTTATATAACAAGAAATTTTAGTTACTAGTTTTTTGTTATATGAATTTTTAACTTTGGAGATGCTATGAGCTATTCCTTTACTGAAAAGAAACGTATTAGAAAAAGTTTTGCTAAAAGAGAAACTGTATTAGAGATACCTTATCTTTTAGCAATGCAACTTGAATCTTATAAAGCATTTCTCCAGCAAGAAATTAAGCCAGAAAGTCGAGATGATTCAGGTTTGCAATCAACATTTAATACACTTTTTCCAATTTCTAGTCATGCAGGTTTTGCAAGACTAGATTTTGTAAGTTATACCTTGGGAAAAGAAGAGTTTGAAGTAAAGGAATGCCAACAAAGGGGCCTTACTTATGAAGTTGTTTTAAAAGTTAAGGTACGCTTAACGCTCTATGATAGGGAATCTGGTGACAAGAAGGTAATTAAAGATACAAAAGAAGAAGAAGTTTATATGGGAAAAATTCCTTTAATGACTCAAAATGGATCTTTTGTTATTAATGGCACAGAAAGAGCTATCGTTTCACAATTACATCGAAGCCCAGGCGTTTTCTTCGAACACGATAAAGGAAAATCTCATAGCTCAGGAAAGTTATTATTTTCTGCAAGAGTTATTCCTTACAGAGGGTCTTGGTTAGATTTTGAATTTGATCCCAAAGACTATCTTTATTTTAGAATTGATCGAAGAAGAAAAATGCCAGTTACAACACTTCTTAAAGCTTTAGGTCTGTCCCCAGAAGAAATTCTGTCTACTTTTTATGATTTTGAAAAATTTCATGTGAAAAGTAAAAAAGTCTCAATTGAAGTTGTTCCTCAGAGATTAAGAGGTGAGATAGCAAAGAGAGACTATAAGGATAAGAAAGGTAATCTAATTGTAGCTAAAGAGAAAAGAATAACGGTTAAGCACGTTAGAGAAATAGAAAGTAAAGCTTCGCTTACTGTGCCTGTAGTGATGGAAGATTATATAGGTAAGAAAATTGCCAAAGCTATTATAGATACTGAGTCTGGTGAGGTAGTCGCAGAAACAAATGCAGAGATTACTGAAGAATTATTTGAAAAAATTCTTGAATCTGGAACAGAATCATTTAATACTCTTTATTCAAATGAACTAGATCACGGCGATTTTATTTCACAGACGCTATCTACAGATGAAGTTCCAGATCAATATAGTGCGCAAGTAGCAATTTATAGAATGATGAGACCAGGTGAGCCGCCAACCGAAGATTCAGTCAAGACTCTGTTTGAGGGATTATTTTTTAATCCAGATCGTTATGATTTGTCTAACGTTGGGAGAATGAAGTTCAATCGACGAGCTTTCCCCAAAACCTATGATCAACACGCTGACTGGCTAAAGCGGTTTTATGACGCGAATGGTAATGGTGAAAAACCGGTAACTGGTGAGTCAGTATTATCACGAGAGGATATCCTTGCGGTTGTAGGAATTCTAGTGGAATTAAAAAATACTCGAGGTAACATTGATGATATTGATCATCTTGGTAATCGTCGAATTCGTTCAGTTGGTGAGTTAGTTGAAAACCAATTTAGAACTGGATTAGTAAGGGTTGAGAGAGCAGTAAAAGAGAGGCTCGGCCAAGCGGAAGCAGACAACTTAATGCCAACCGACTTAATAAACTCTAAACCAATTGCAAGTGCAATTAAGGAATTTTTTGGTTCTTCGCAACTTTCGCAATTTATGGATCAAACAAACCCACTATCAGAAATTACACATAAAAGAAGAGTCTCTGCATTAGGACCCGGCGGTTTGACCCGTGAAAGAGCTGGGTTTGAGGTTAGAGACGTCCATTCGACCCATTATGGGCGAGTATGTCCAATTGAAACACCAGAAGGCCCAAATATTGGCCTAATCAACTCTCTAGCATTGTATGCAAGAACTAATGAATACGGTTTTCTTGAGACACCATATAGACGAGTTGAAGGTGGAAAGGTAACAGCAGAAATTGATTACTTGTCGGCAATTGAAGAAAGTGAATATACAATTGCTCAAGCAAACTCAGAACTAGACCCAAAAGGAAAATTTAAGGAAAGCCAAGTATCTTCTAGAAATAAAAATGAATTCACTATGGCAGATAATGACAAAATTGATTATATGGATGTTGCGCCCGGACAAATTGTATCGGTAGCTGCTGCATTAATTCCATTTCTAGAACATGATGATGCAAATAGAGCATTAATGGGTGCAAATATGCAAAGGCAAGCAGTGCCTTGTTTGCGCGCAGAAAAAGCCTTAGTTGGAACAGGAATTGAAAGAACTGTAGCAACAGATTCTGGAACAACAGTTCAAGCAAAAAGAGGTGGGGTTGTAGATTATGTTGATTCAAGAAGGATAGTTGTTAAGGTTAATGAGAAAGAAACAGGTCAGGATGAGGTTGGTGTTGATATTTATAATTTAACAAAATACACTCGCTCAAATCAAAATACAACAATCAATCAGAAACCCTTGGTTAAAGTAGGAGAAAAAATCCAGCGCGGGGATGTTGTTGCTGACGGCGCCTCAACAGATGTTGGTGAATTGGCACTTGGTCAAAATATGTTGATAGGTTTTATGCCATGGAATGGATATAACTTTGAAGATTCAATTTTAATATCAGAAAAAGTTGTTGCAGAAGACAGGTATACCTCAATCCATATTGAAGAATTACAAGTATTAGCTAGGGATACAAAGCTTGGGGCTGAAGAAATTACTCCAGATATCTCAAACTTATCAGAAAGAATGTTGGGTAGACTTGATGATTCAGGAATTATTTATATTGGTGCAGAGGTTGAATCTGGTGATGTATTAGTTGGAAAAGTTACTCCAAAAGGTGAAACACAGTTAACTCCCGAAGAAAAATTACTGAGAGCAATTTTTGGTGAGAAAGCATCTGATGTAAAAGATACCAGCCTACGAGTCCCTTCAGGTATGTCAGGAACAATTATTGATGTCCAGGTATTCACTCGTGAAGGAATTGATAGAGATGATCGTGCAGAAACTATCATTAGTGCTCAACTTGAAGCTTATCAACAAGATTTAGCCGATCAATTAAGAATTGTTGAGGATGATACCTTTACAAGAGTTGAAAAAGCAATCCTTAATAAGTCTGTAGTTGGTGGTCCTAAACCTTTAAAGAAAGGAGATAAGATTGCTAAAGAGAGTCTATCCGAGATAGAGCGATATGAATGGTTTGATATTCGTTTAAAGGAAGATAAAGATTCTAAGCAGCTAGAAGCGCTAAAAGAAAATTTAACTAGAGCAAAAAAAGAATTTGATAATCGCTTTCAAGAAAAAAAACGTAAGTTAACTCAGGGGGATGAATTACCTCCAGGTGTTCAAAAAATGGTTAAGGTTTATTTGGCCGTTAAAAGAAGAATTCAGCCTGGCGATAAGATGGCAGGGCGTCATGGGAATAAAGGTGTTATTTCTAAAATTGCTCCGCAAGAAGATATGCCATACATGGCCGATGGAACAACATTGGACATTGTACTAAATCCACTTGGATTGCCATCAAGAATGAATATTGGACAATTACTTGAAGTTCATTTGGGCTGGGCTGCAAAAGGTCTTGGAGATAGGATAAATGAAATGCTACAAAGAGAGGAAAAAATTTCTGAGGTAAGAAATTATCTAGAGAAAATTTATAACGAGTCATCAGGTAAAGCGGAAGATATTAAATCACTAAAAGATAATGAGGTAAAAGAACTAGCTTCGAATTTAACTCGCGGTGTTCCTTTTGCAACACCAGTTTTTGATGGAGGTGCAGAATCCGACATTCAGCAGATGTTAGATTTAGCTTATCCAGATGATAGTGAACATACTAAGCTGTTAGATTTTGATGCAAAGAAAACCCAAGTTAAATTATATGATGGTAGAACTGGAGAAGCTTTTGAGAGGCATGTAACAGTTGGCTATATGCACGTATTAAAGCTTCATCATTTAGTTGATGACAAAATGCATGCAAGATCAACTGGCCCATATTCCTTAGTGACGCAACAACCGCTAGGAGGTAAAGCTCAGTTTGGTGGACAAAGATTTGGTGAGATGGAGGTATGGGCTTTAGAAGCATATGGAGCCTCTTATACGCTCCAAGAAATGCTCACTGTTAAATCAGATGATGTTACAGGTAGAACGAAAGTATATGAAAATATAGTCAAAGGTGAGCATAAAATTGATGCAGGCATGCCTGAATCATTTAATGTTTTAACTAAAGAAATTCGTTCATTAGCAATTGATATTGACCTAGATAGAAACTAAGGAGATCACATATGAAAGCATTACTAGATCTATTTAAACAGACTACACAACAAGAAGAATTTGATGCGATTAAGATTGCATTAGCATCTCCAGAAAAAATTAGGTCATGGTCTTTTGGCGAAGTAAAAAAACCAGAGACTATTAATTACAGAACTTTCAAGCCTGAACGAGATGGATTATTTTGCGCAAAGATTTTTGGGCCAACTAAAGATTATGAGTGTCTATGCGGAAAGTATAAAAGATTAAAGCATCGTGGCGTCATATGTGAAAAATGTGGAGTTGAAGTTACTTTGTCAAAAGTTAGGCGGGAGCGAATGGGGCATATAGATCTTGCAAGTCCTGTAGCACATATCTGGTTCCTTAAAAGCTTACCAAGTCGCTTAGGAATGGTTCTTGATATACCTTTAAGAGATATTGAAAGAGTTTTATATTTTGAAGCTTATATGGTTACTGATCCAGGAATGGTTCCAGAACTCAAGCGTGGTCAGTTATTATCAGAAGATGATTACCTATCTAAAGTTGAAGAATTTGGTGATGAATTTAGCGCTGTAATGGGTGCTGCTGGAGTTAAAGAATTATTAAAAGCAATTAAGATTCATGAGGTTGTTGAAGAGCTACATGCTGAATTAAAAGCAACAAGCTCTGAAGCTAAACAGAAAAAACTTGCAAAAAGGTTGAAAGTTTTAGAAGCTTTTAAGAGTTCTGGTATTAAACCAGAATGGATGATATTAGATATTCTACCAGTACTTCCTCCCGAGTTGAGACCTCTAGTTCCTCTTGATGGTGGAAGGTTTGCAACTTCTGATTTGAATGACTTATATCGAAGAGTAATTAATAGAAATAATCGTCTCCGACGCTTACTTGATTTAAGAGCTCCTGAAATTATCGTGAAAAATGAAAAGAGAATGTTACAAGAATCTGTAGATTCTTTACTTGATAATGGGCGACGAGGAAAAGTAATGACAGGGGCCAATAAGAGGCCACTTAAATCATTAGCCGATATGATTAAAGGTAAGGGTGGTAGATTTAGACAAAATTTACTTGGTAAGCGAGTGGATTATTCTGGTCGGTCAGTTATTGTTGTTGGCCCACAATTAAAATTACACCAATGTGGATTACCAAAAAAAATGGCGCTTGAGCTTTTCAAGCCATTTATTTTTAATAAATTAGAGATGTTAGGTTTAGCTACAACTATTAAAGCAGCAAAGAAAAAGGTAGAGGAAGAAGGCCCGGAAGTATGGGATATTTTAGAAGATGTGATTAGGGAGCACCCGGTACTTTTGAATAGAGCACCAACTTTACATAGGCTTGGTATTCAAGCTTTTGAGCCAGTATTGATCGAAGGAAAAGCAATACAACTTCACCCACTAGTTTGCGCGGCTTTTAACGCTGATTTTGATGGCGATCAAATGGCTGTTCACGTTCCACTATCTCTTGAAGCACAAATGGAAGCAAGAACGCTAATGCTTGCATCTAATAATATTTTATCTCCAGCAAATGGTGAGCCAATTATTGTGCCATCACAGGATATTGTTTTAGGACTTTATTATTTAACTAGAGAAAAATTTGCAGCAAAAGGTGAGGGTATGAAGTTTGCTGACGTAGATGAGGCAAGACGTGCCTATGATAATGGCGATGTCGATCTGCACGCTAGAATTACAATTAGAATTAATGAATATGAATTAAATTTTGATAATAGTACAACTTTAAAAGTTAATAGGTATGAAACGACAGTTGGAAGATCCTTATTATCAGAGATTCTGCCAGCAGGACTTCCTTTTGATTTAATAAATAGAAGCTTAAAGAAAAAAGAAATATCAAAGCTTATTAACGCTGGATTTAGAAAAATTGGAATCCGAGACACGGTAATCCTTGCAGATAACTTGAAAAATATGGGATATAAATTTGCCACCAAAGCTGGAATGTCTATAAGTGTTCATGACATGAAAATACCAGTTGAAAAAGAAAAATTGCTGGATGAAGCAAGGTCTGAAGTGCAGGAAATTCAAGATCAATACTCATCTGGCCTTGTAACTCAGGGCGAAAGATACAATAAGGTTGTAGACATATGGGGTCGAACAGGAGATAAAGTTGCTGATGCAATGATGAAGCAATTGCAAGATGAGCCAGTTATTAATACAAAGGGTAAAGTTGTAAATGACGACAAAGGGAATCCAATGCGTCAAGAATCATTCAACTCTATATATATGATGGCTGATTCTGGTGCTAGGGGTTCTGCGGCTCAGATTAGGCAGTTAGCTGGGATGCGAGGCCTAATGGCTAGACCAGACGGATCAATTATTGAGACTCCGATTACAGCAAACTTTCGTGATGGATTAAATGTGTTGCAATACTTTATATCTACTCACGGCGCTCGAAAAGGCTTAGCTGATACAGCACTTAAAACTGCAAATTCTGGTTATTTAACAAGAAGGCTGGTTGATGTAACTCAAGATCTTGTAGTTACAGAGCTTGATTGTGGAACAGATGAAGGCCTTTTAACTAAGGCATTAATTAAAGGCGGAGAAATTGTGACTCCCCTAAGTGACAGAATATTAGGTCGAGTTTCTGCATTCGATATAATAAATCCAGACACACAAGAGATTCTCTATAACGCTGGTGTCCTCTTAGGGGAGGATGAAGTTGAAAAAATTGAAGCTCTTGGTGTAGATGAAGTTACTGTAAGAACTGCACTCACATGTAAAACTCGTTATGGTATCTGTGCTAAATGTTATGGTCGAGATCTTGGTCGGGGTAATTTGATTAACCAAGGTGAAGCGGTTGGAGTTATTGCAGCCCAATCAATTGGCGAACCAGGCACCCAGTTAACTATGAGAACATTCCATATTGGTGGAGCAGTTTCAAGAGCTGCATCCGTTAGCCAAATAGAAAATAAATCTGCCGGAAAAATCAGATTTCAAGCGATGAGACTGGTTACGAACGCTAATGGCGAAAAAGTGGTTGTTTCAAGAAATGGGGAATTTATTATCGAGGATGAGTCTGGAAGAGAACGAGAGTCTCACAAAGTACCTTACGGTGCAACATTGTTAGTAGATGATGCCCAAATAGTAAAAGCTGGAATGCTGATGGCCACATGGGATCCTCACAATAGACCAATTATTTCAGAACACGATGGAATTGCGAAATTTGAAAATGTTGTCGAGGGCGTAACTGTAGCTAAACAAATAGACGATGTTACAGGCTTGTCAACGCTGGTTGTTGTTGAGTCTAAACAAAAAGCCGGTCAATCAAAAGGATTGAGGCCGCAAATTAAGTTGTTAGACAACAAAGGTAAAGAAGTTAAATTAAATGATACAGATAAATCAGTTAACATTACATTCCAACTTGGTTACATCATAACTGTTACAGATAACAAAGAGGTTAAGAAGGGAGACGTGATCGCAAGGATCCCTCAAGAATCTTCGAAAACTAGGGATATTACTGGAGGACTTCCAAGGGTTGCAGAATTATTTGAAGCCCGATCACCTAAAGATGCAGGTGTATTAGCTGAGAATACCGGTACCGTATCTTTTGGTAAAGACACAAAAGGGAAACAACGTTTAGTTATTACTGATGTAGATGGAAATGTTGGTGAGTTTTTGATCCCTAAAGATAAGCATGTAACAGCTCATGATGGTCAAGTAGTAACGAAGGGTGAAGTTATTGTTGATGGCCCTGCTGATCCTGCTGACATTTTAAGGCTTCAGGGTAGAGAAGCTCTTGCAAGATATATTATTGATGAAGTTCAAGATGTATATAGATTACAAGGGGTGAAGATAAATGATAAACATATTGAGGTAATAGTTAGACAAATGCTGAGAAGAGTCAGGATTACCGATGCAGGCGACACTTCCTTTATCAACGGTGAAGAAGTTGAACGTGCAGAACTATTCAAAGCAAATGATATTATGAGGGATGACAAAAAGAAAGAAGCTAAATTTGAGCCTGTATTAAAAGGAATTACAAAAGCATCTCTTTCAACAGATTCATTTATTTCTGCCGCTTCCTTCCAAGAAACAACTCGTGTTCTAACAGAAGCAGCAATTCTTGGTAAGCGAGATGAATTAAGAGGATTAAAGGAAAACGTAATTGTTGGACGATTAATCCCTGCTGGATCTGGATTAGCGTATCATCTCAATAGAAAAGAAGCAGCAGAAAAAGCAGCAGAAAGAAAGAATGCAAAAATAAGTGGTTCTGAAGGAGAATTAAGTAATTTAGAAAAAGCAGAAGAAGCATTTGCCCCAGTTGTAGAGGCAGAAAAAGCAGAAGATGCAGATAAAGAGTTAATCGCTAAAGAATCTGTTGATAGTAATTTAGAAATTAAAGAGCCAACTAAGTAATTTAAGTTGACATTTAGAGCTAAGCAAAATAAAATCTCGCCTTTTTCAGTAATTAGTTTCTGGAAAAGGTTAGAATAGTTTTTTTAATAAAACATATTAAATAAAAGGATAGGTAATGCCTACAGTCAATCAGTTAATACGTAAGCCTAGAAAGAGAATCGTTGAAAAGAGCAAGGTTCCTGCGCTTGAAGCGTCTCCACAAAAGAGAGGGGTATGTACACGCGTGTATACCACTACACCAAAAAAACCAAATTCTGCGTTAAGAAAGGTAGCTAAGGTTCGCCTAACTACTGGTTATGAAGTGATTAGTTATATTGGTGGTGAGGGGCATAATCTTCAAGAGCATTCTGTTGTTTTACTTCGCGGGGGTCGTGTTAAAGATTTGCCCGGTGTTAGATACCATATGGTTCGAGGTAATTTAGATACTTCAGGCGTTAAAGATAGGAAACAAGGTCGTTCTAAATATGGGACTAAGCGCCCTAAAGCATCTTAATTTATTTAATAGAGGTTAAAAGATATGCCAAGACGTAGAGAAGTTCCAAAAAGACAAATTCTTCAAGATCCAAAATTTGGAAGCCAAGAGGT
>CAYTWX010000013.1:0-11679 GCA_964442085.1 uncultured Methylobacillus sp.
CATAATTATTAAGAACATTTTTTATAGGTAAAGTTTCATGCTTTGGATAAAAGCCCTTCATATCATTTTCATGGTTACCTGGTTTGCCGGTTTATTTTACCTACCCAGACTATTTGTTTATCATGCAATGTCCAAAGATAAAATTAGTCATGAAAGGTTTATCGTTATGGAGAGAAAGTTATTTTATGGAATTATGACTCCAGGTGCTTTAATTACAATCTTTCTAGGAATGTGGTTATGGCTTGGATATAGCTTTAGTGGCACATGGATTTACTTAAAATTATTTTGTGTTATCCTGCTCATTCTTTATCACATAGCTTGCTTTAAATATTTGATTAATTTTAAACTTAAAAAAAATAAACATTCTCATGTCTTTTACCGATGGTTTAACGAGGTACCTGTAATCCTTCTCTTTGCAATAGTTATCTTAGTCGTGGTGAAGCCTTAATGAGTAATATATTAGTTTGTGGATCTATGGCATATGATTCAATTATGGTGTTTCATGATTACTTTAAAAATCATATACTACCTGACCAGATTCATAAACTAAGTGTGTCATTCTACGTTCCAGAGTTGAAAAGAAACTTTGGTGGGACCGCTGGAAATATTGCTTACAATTTGTCACTTCTTAAGACGCCATCTCTAGTTATGGCAACTGTTGGAGAAGATTTTCAGCCCTACGTTGAACGCTTAAGTAAGTATGAAATTATTCAGGATTATATAAAAAAAATTCCCGACACACTTACAGCTCAAGCCTATATTACAACTGACTTAGATGATAATCAGATTACAGCCTTCCACCCTGGCGCAATGACTCAATCTCATCAAAATAGTATTTCATTAATTTCTGAAGATGTCAGTCTTGCAATAATTGCACCTGATGGCAAAGATGGAATGATTCAACATGCAAGGGAATGTACTGAGAAAAATATTCCATTTATGTTTGATCCCGGACAAGGGCTTCCCATGTTTGATAAAGATGAATTGATGAACTTTATAGATCAAGCTCATTATATTGCTTTAAATGACTATGAATTACAGCTTTTACTTGATAAAACTGGTTTAACTATTCAAAAGTTAGCTGCGTCTGTAACTGCTTTAATAATTACAAAAGGATCCAAAGGGTCCTCTATCTTCTCTAATGGAGAAGAGATTATTATTGATGCAATAACGATTAAGAATCCAATAGACCCTACAGGTTGTGGGGATGCTTACAGAGCAGGTTTGATATATGGAATTATAAATAAATACGACTGGGCTCAGACAGGACAGCTTGCTTCTGTTATGGGTGCAATAAAAATAAAATCCCAAGGTGGTCAAAATCATACTGCTTCAATATCTGAAATTGAAAGCCTATTCGGCAAGTCTTTAGTATAAATCTCTGGGGTCAGCTGAAATTGAAATAACTTTTTTGTCTGAAAAGCGGTAAGCGCTCAGTTTTTTACCCCACACACAGCCAGAATCTAAGGTAATGCCTTTCCCATATGGATGAACTCCAATTGCAGACCAATGTCCTGATAAAATAAATTCTTTTCTAACTTTAGAGGGAAAAAGGAACCAAGGCATAAGGTTGGGAGGGATTTTATCTAGCCCTTGTTTGAAAGAAAAATCGATGGCGCCATCTTGATTTAAAACACGCATCCTCGTCATAGTATTAATTGCAAATCTTAAACGGTCCTGTTTCTTATCATTTTTATTCCATACTTGTGGTTGATTTCCGTACATTTCTTTTAAAAAAATTTTCGGATTTTTATTTAACTCAAGCGATACCTCACTTGATAACTCCTTTGTTAACTCTGTTGACCAAGAAGGTGCGACACCGGCGTGAACCATTAAATACTCATCATTCCCATGTGCCAATGGGATTGATAATAGCCAATCAATATATTTTGATAAGTTTTTGTGCTTGAGAATGGGTTGGATTGTGTCTTGCGCCGAAATTGATTTAACCTGAAAGGCAACGGCTAAAAAATGAAGATCGTGATTACCTAAAACAATTTTTATATTATCTCGATGGTTGTAACACCAGTCAAGAACCTCTAATGAACACTGGCCACGATTAATTAAATCTCCAACTAACCACAGCTCATCCTCTCTTTTATTAAAATTTACGGCATCTAATAAAGATTGAAGTGAGTAGAAACATCCTTGCAAATCGCCAATAGCATAAATTGACATCTAAAAATTTATAACTTACCTCCAGATGCGTTTGCCATACTAATAACAGCTGCAGCAACTTCAGCATCAGTAAGTCTTGAATTTCCACCTTTAGCTGGCATCATTCTTATGCCTTTAATAGCGTTATTAACAAGCATCTCTTTTCCTTGAGCAATTCTTGGAGCCCACTGGCCAGCATCCCCAATTTTTGGTGCCCCCATTAATCCTCCTGCATGACACATGGCACAATTAGCTTTTATTATCTTATCAACAGATATAGAGTTTTCAGCTGCAGGCTTCGCTTCAGATACTCCTTCAGGTTCGCCAGCAAGAGCGACTTTGGCAACTGGTGATATATCCACTGTTGAGTTAGTTTTAACAATTTTTACTTCTTCTGCTTCACTAAAGTCATATTTAGTTGTAGCAGCAACAATAATAACTATGGCTCCAACAAAACTACCAATAACAACCGTAATTGTTTCTAGAACGTCTTTGAATTTTCTTTTCTGACTCATAAATCTTCCTTCTTAAAATTTAAATAAAAATAAATTTAAAATAATGATCAATTAAAAATGCAGTGAATATAAGACCAAGGTACACAATAGAATATCTAAATATTTTCATTGATAGTTTATCAGAATAATTCCTGTAGAGCATCACAACATAATAAAGAAATATAGCATTTAATATAGTCGCAAAGAATAAATAAATAAGCCCTGTCATCCCAATGCTAAATGGCATCATGGTGACAATAACTAATATTATTGTGTAAAGAACTATATGGAGTAGCGTAAACTTTTCTCCGTGTGTTACTGGAAGCATGGGCATATCAACTTTGGCATACTCTTCTCGACGATATAATGCTAAAGCCCAGAAATGAGGGGGTGTCCAACAAAAAATAATTAAGAATAAAATCCACGCCTCAGGCGATAAAGCGTTATTTACAGCGGCCCAGCCCAAAACTGGTGGCATAGCACCAGAAGCACCTCCAATTACTATGTTCATTGGTGTAGCAGGCTTAAGAAAAATCGTATAGATTACTGCGTAGGCAAAAAATGTTAGAGCCGTAAGCCACATTGTTAAGAAATTTACAAAATAAAAGAGTATAAATAATCCTAATCCACCCAGCACAGATGCAAAGAACATAGTTTCTTGTTGGGAAACTTTACCCATTGGTAGAGGCCTTCCTCGAGTTCTAGCCATTCTTGCATCAATCTTTTCTTCAATCAAGCAATTGAATGCGGCTGCGGCTCCAGAGACAAAACCAATTCCAATAATAGCGCTAATTAGTATATCTATTGGCACCATTCCTGGAGTAGCTAGAAACATCCCAATAACAGCTGTAAAAACTATTAAAGAATTTACTCGTGGCTTACAGAGGGCGAAAAAAGCTTTTAAGTTTTCTGCTGAACAGTAACTCTTAATAGGTATAGTTTTTATCATATTGCGGAGTAATTCTTGAATTAATAATAGTTACTATTATAACCAATAATGCAGCCCCAAGGTTATGAAGGGTAGCTAAAAATAATGGTAAATGTAACACCAGAGTAGCAATGCCGATTATAACTTGAAAAAATAAAACTAAAAGTAAAAGGTTGCGATAAAATCTAGTAGATGGGTAACTTCGAAGTAAATAAGCTAAATAAATAAAATAGGCTGTTAACACAATGGCTCCAACTCTATGAACCCATTGAATTGCTTGAAGTGCTTGTATTGACAATCCTTCTCCCGATTGAGTCATTCCGAGCTCTCGAAAAATACTAAACCCATTCTTAAAGTCCATTTCTGGGATAAGTGAACCATGGCAAGTCGGAAAATCTGTACATGCTAAAGCTGCGTAATTAGTGCTTGTCCATCCACCAAGTAGAATTTGAATAAATAACAAAACAAAACTAAATCTTATGAAAAATTTCGTTCCTGGATTAATAATAATGGTGTTGCTAATAGCGCCTAAATGGCGATGTGTTAGGTAGGTAAGCAAAGCTAATGTAGTCATGCCCCCCATTAAATGGGAGGTGACGATAGCTGGCTTTAAAAGCTCGGTTACAGTCCACATCCCCAGAGCAGATTGAAAAATAATTAAAGATAATATGCCAAAAGGTAAAATAAGTGTGACTTTGAGATCCTTTCGAATTTTGTAGCTAAAAATTGCAATCGATAAAACCGCTAACCCTAGGATTCCTGCTAAATATCTATGGATCATCTCAATCCATGCCTTATCCACCTCGACAATACTTCCTGGATAAGATTGGTGAGCATCTAATATTGCTATTTCGCTTTCCGGGACCGTAAGTGTCCCAAAGCAACCTGGCCAATCAGGGCAACCAAGACCTGCATCAGATAGTCGTACAAATGCGCCAAAAACTACAACGCATAGTGTTAAAATTGATGCAGATAAAATTAAACGTCTAAACCAAGCCAATTAAACAGTGTCCTATAGTGAATCATTAAATAATGTAGAATACATTTTAATAAAATTATAACAATCTTGACATTAAATATAATGTTTAGATCAAATTGAATATGAATAAAAATATTATTATTTCTTTATCTTGCTTGCTCATATTAATGACTAGTATTGTTGTAATAAGTTTCCAGAAAGAAACTATAAGCAATCTTGATATGGTCACTATTGAGGGTGAGAAAATAACTTCGAAAGATTTGTTAGGTAAGGTCGTATTAATAAACTTTTGGGCTACTGACTGCTCTGGATGTATCGCTGAAATGCCGGACTTAATCAAAACATTTAATATGTATAAAAATAAAAATTTTGAACTCATTGCTGTATCAATGTTTTATGACCCTCCAAACAGGGTTGTGAGTTTCTCAAAGAAAAATAATCTCCCTTTTCCAGTAGTTCTTGACCTTGAGAAAAAGATTATGGCTCAATTTAATGGGGTCACCCTCACGCCAACTTCATTCCTTATCGACCATGAAGGAAAAATTATCAATAAAATAATAGGTGAGATTAATTTTGATGAATTTAATAAATTACTAGAAAAAACAATTAAAAAATCTATTTCGAATTCCTGATAAGTCTTTCGATATCTTTTATAATTCCCTTTGGTTCAAAATCTTGGGGATATTTCATCATCAAAAATCCATACGGGTCTATTAAGTAAATTGAGTTTGGTTTATCTAAATCAAAAATTTTAAATTTTGCAATCAACTCTGAATAACTCTTAAAGGTTTTATCGATGAATTTTTGACCAGAATATGGATCCTTCAATTCATCAATATTATTAACATTATTAAAAATTACTAACCTATCAACCTTATCTCTATCTTCACCTAAGGCTAATCGAATCTGCCTTAACTGGTACAACCTCTCATTGCAAAGATCTCCACATTGCCCTTTCTCAATAAAAACCAAAGTCCATTTATCATTTATTAAAACTTTATTCATCGTTTTAATTTCAGCTACTTCTATTTCCCCAATAGTAACAAGTGGTTCAATCAATTCACCATGTTGAACTCCTTGGGAGTTTGTCATGAAATCAGTATAAAAGACCAAATACCAGGCAGTAATGATCGGTATAAAGAAGAAAAGAGAGATTCCGATTAAGGTTATTTGACCCTTATTTTTTTGATTTAATTGCATTTTTTTTTCTCCTAACTCCAATCTTTATAAAAATAATTAACAAAGTAAATGCAAAAGCGAACCATTGAAAAGCATAACCATAATTTTTTTCAGAGCCAGGTGCTGGAAGCTTAAATGTATTATAACTTTCATTATCAAGCAGCGGATCAAGATAAATCATATAGGGTAATAAATTAAAAGTTAAAAAATTTCTCAGCTCAACAATCTCTAATTTTTGCATTCTAAAAACTGATGAATTTAATGTCTCAATATTTTCCTGCCCTAAACTTATTCCGCTAGTCGGGAATTTAGCAATATGCCCCTTAATAACAACATCGCCTTCAATACTCTGAATATTTGGTATCAAATCTCGCCTAGCAAGATTGGGTTGCCACCCTCGGTTTATTAAAACAATATATTGACTATCCTTTATTTGATATGGAGTTAATACATTAAAGCCAGCAATTTTATTTAAAATCTGATTATCTAAAATTATGCTTTTTTTATTTAAAAATGAACCATTTACTTTAGTCCGCCTCCATAAAAATGATTCCGCATCCTCTATTGACAATGCTTTATTGAGATCTATTGAGTTATCTGCTTGGCGTAACGTATAATTAGAATTCTTACTATTTTTTTCATCTGCTCTATCTAGTTGCCAAAATCCTAGTAAGATAAAACAAATGCATGCAACTATGAAAGCAATAGTTGGAATTAATGTAATGTTAAACTCATATTTTTTAAAAAACAATTTTTGTCCTTTGGGAGAAGCTAATGGATATTACAGAAGCCTTTAAAGCATTAATAATTTTTATTTTAATAATCATTCTTTTGTCGCTAACTAAAGGTTTGCATTTTTTAATGCGTGATGACGATCAATCTACAAAGATGGCGAAATCATTAACGATTAGAATCTCTCTATCTGTTTTATTGTTCATATTAATCTTTATTGGTTGGTCAATGGGTTGGATTACGCCAAACCATATTTAAAAAAAGCTACTTTAGGTAGCTTTTTTTGGTTCTAAATCCAATAAACAAATATAAATAACCCTAGCCAGACAACATCAACGAAATGCCAATACCAAGCTACAGCTTCAAAAGCAAAATGATCTTTATCACTAAAATGTCCTTTTAATGACCTAAAAAGAATTACCGCGAGCATAACAGCACCCATTGTCACATGAAATCCATGAAAACCTGTTAACAGGTAGAATGTAGAGCCATATATACCACCGTTCGTTGTTAATTCTAAATCGTTAATAGCATGAGTATATTCACCTACTTGGAAATATACAAATATAAACCCCAGGGCAACTGTAGCAAATAACCATGCGCTTAGTGCCGTCCTGTTAGCTTTTTTCAATGCCCAATGAGCAAAAGTAACAGTTACGCCACTAGCTAGCAAAATAGCAGTGTTCACAGCTGGGACCCCAAATGCTGGTACTACATCTTTGTATTGTGTATATTTCGATGGGTCTGGCATTACATTCATCGGCCAACTTGCCTGGAATGATGACCATAAAAATTCGTGTGTTCCATTATGCCCCCCTTGACCTTCACCACTCAGCCATGGAATCGAAAAAACACGTGCATAATAAAGCGCGCCAAAAAATGCTGCAAAAAACATAACTTCTGAAAGGATAAACCAACCCATACCCATTCTAAAACTTACATCAACTTGTTTGCTATATTTACCAGCAATACTTTCAGAAATAACATCAGCAAACCAGCCAGCAAACATGTAAATCAATGCAGCGAGGCCAATAATTAATATATATTTTCCAAGATCAGCATTATTAAACATCATCGCGCCACCTAGAAAAGTTGTAAACAGAGAAAGGGTTCCAACAATTGGCCACTTACTCCCTTCGGGGACATAATATACTTCATGACTTGCCATATAAATTTCCTTTCTTAAAAATTTAGTTAATTACTGCTACATTCTTTACTGCGAAAAAAGTGTACGAGAGTGTTAACTCTGCAACATCTTCAGGTAATTCTTTGTCCACTTCAAACCTAACAGCCATTTCTTGGGTTTCACCCGCCTTAAGAAGCTGGTTTATAAAACAAAAACATTCGGCTTTCTTAAAATATAATGATGCAACCTGAGGTGAAACACTTGGGATCGCTTGTCCAACGATATCTTTATCGTCTATATTTTTAACAGTATATACTGCTTCATAAAACTTACCTGGCCTAACCTTCATTGTTCTTTGGTTAGGTTTTAATGTCCATAACAAATCACCGTTTATGTTCGCATCAAACTGAACCTTTACTATACGATCTGAAACTACAACTTCCCTATTTATGTCTTCAGTAACACGAATAGTTTTACCATTTAACCCTGTTATCTTGCAAAAAACATCATACAAAGGAACCAAGGCATAACCAAAACCAAACATCAAAGCAGTAAACAAAAATAAACTTACTGTCGTTTTCTTAATGCTTTTTTTATTATCCACTTATTGTATTGCATGCATCAAAACAAAGAAACCGTAAAAAGAGCAGGCTGCTAATCCTAGAATTATGGCTAGCCGCTTATTTTTACGGTTTCTTAATTGTTTTTCTACAATCTCCTTTTTTTCAAGCATTGCTAAATTAAAGCTCAAGCATTTTCTTGGTTAATTTAGGTGGTTTTTCAAAAGTATGGAATGGTGCAGGTGAGGGCACAGTCCACTCTAGACCTTTAGCGCCTTCCCATGATAAAGACCTAGCTTTTTTACCGCCCATGGCACACTTAATAACAATGTAAACAAATAATAATTGAGTTATACCATATGCAAACCCACCGATACTAGAAATCATGTTGAAGTCAGCGAATTGAATATTATAATCAGGAATTCTTCTTGGCATACCTGCTAAGCCAAGGAAGTGCTGAGGGAAGAATAATACATTTGATGAGATCAAAGAAAGCCAGAAATGAATTTGGCCTAGTCGCTCATCGTACATATTTCCTGTCCACTTTGGTAACCAATAATAAACCGCAGCCATCAGAGCAAATACTGCACCAGTTAATAATACATAATGAAAATGAGCTACAACAAAGTAAGTATCGTGATATTGAAAATCAACTGGTGTAATACCAAGCATCAAGCCTGAGAAGCCACCAATTGTGAATAATATAACGAATGCAATTGAAAATAACATAGGTGTTTCAAAAGTCATCGATCCTTTCCACATAGTAGCAATCCAATTAAATACCTTAACCCCTGTTGGAACTGCAATTAACATCGTTGCATACATGAAAAATAATTCTCCTTTAATTGGTAAGCCAACAGTAAACATGTGGTGTGCCCAAACGAAGAATGAAAGAATTGCAATTGATGCTGTTGCGTAAACCATAGATGCATAACCAAATAGGGGCTTTCTAGCGAATGCAGGAATAATTTGAGATACTATACCAAATGCTGGTAGAGCTAAAATATAGACTTCAGGGTGACCGAAGAACCAAAAAATATGTTGGAATAAAACTGGGTCGCCACCGCCTGCAGCATCAAAAAAACTAGTCCCAAAATATTTATCAGTCAATAACATTGTTACGCCACCTGCGAGCACTGGCAAAGCAGCAATTAACAAAAATGATGTAATAACCCATGTCCATACAAATAAAGGCATTTGCATAAGAGTCATTCCAGGAGCACGCATATTAAAGACAGTAGCAATAATATTAATTGCACCCATGATGGATGATATTCCTAGGAAGTGAATTGCAAATATTAGAAAAGGAAAAGCATCGCCTGTTTGTAAGACTAAAGGTGGGTACATAGTCCAACCCCCTGCTGGGGCCCCGCCGTCCATAAATAATGTACTTAATAAGAGAGCGAATGCAAAAGGTAAAATCCAAAAACTCATGTTATTCATTCTTGGGAGAGCCATATCAGGTGCCCCTATCATCAACGGGATCATCCAGTTTGCCAAACCTACACCAGCTGGCATTACTGCTCCAAATATCATAATTAATGCATGAACAGTCACCATTGAATTATAAAACTGAGGGTCAACAAATTGTAGTCCTGGCATAAATAATTCTGCACGAATTATCATTGCCATTGCACCACCAACGAAAAACATAGTTAACGCAAATATTAAATATAACGTTCCAATGTCTTTATGATTTGTAGATAGAAACCATCGCTTTAGGCCTGTTGGTTTATGGTCATGATGATCGTCGTGTGCAATTGTACTCATAATTTTATTCCCAATAATTTTATGTTAGTTTTTATTTAACCTGTGCAAGTTCTTGAATTTTAGTGCTTGTAGCTAAATTCTCTTTCTTAAGGTCCCCAGCGGTAACAACATTTGGTTTTTCTCTTGCTTCAGATACTTCTTTGGCCTGGACAATATCTCCAGTGTTATTACCCCAAGAATTCCTAGTAAAAGTAACTACTGAAGCAATGTCGACATCAGATAGCTGCTCTCCAAAAGCTGGCATCAATCCTTTGCCATGAATAATTTGCTGTATATGTCTCAGTCTATTACTTGCTTCAATGGCAATAGCACTTCCAGCAATTGCAGGGAATGCTCCCTTAAGACCCTCACCGTTGGCTTGATGGCAAACAAGACATTGGGCTTTATATATTCCTTCACCTTTTGTTATTAGCTCTTTCATATTTAAAACAATATCGCTTGTATTTTTAGATGCTTCCTGTGCTAACTTTTTCTCATTAACCCACTTAGTATAATCTTCCATCGAAACAGCTTCTAAGACAATTGGCATATAGCCATGTCCTGCACCACATATTTCTGTACATTTGCCTCGATACGTTCCTGTTTTTTCTATAACTGCCCAGTTGTCATTTATAAAGCCAGGAATTGCATCTCTTTTCCAACCGAGATCAGGAAGCCACCATGAATGAATAACATCTTGTGCGGTGGTTAAAATTCTTATCTTGGTGTTAATTGGTAATACAATTGGTTCGTCAACATCTTTTAAGTAGTGCTCATGATCCATTGGACTAAGGCCTGAATCGCGCTGGCTAATTTCTTTACTTTTACTATCTAAATTACTATAAATGGTTATACCTTCACCCACGCCATCTAAGTAATCGTATTTCCACTTCCATTGAGAGCCAGTAGCTTTGACTGTAATCGCAGATTCAGATGTATCATCCATCCTGATTAATAATTTGGTTGCAGGAACAGCTAAAGAAATAATGATTGCGGTTGGAATAATCGTCCAAATAATTTCAACAGTTGTGCTGTGGGAGAATTTAGCAGCCTTTGCGCCCTTAGATTTGCGATGGTGGAAAATTGACCAAAACATAACAGAGAAAACTATAATTCCAATAACAGTAACCACCCACAAAGTTACCATATGCATTTGATATATATCTTGGCTGATAGGAGTTACCCCTTGACGCATGTTAAGCGTCCAATCAGCCAATGCTGATAGTGGTGTAAAGAGTAAAGCTAAAAATAATTTTTGCAGGGTTGATTTCAATTTAAATATACCTTTCATTATTATAATTACGATCGGTTCGTACGGCATAAAATTCTAAAAACTTGGAAGATATTATCAGTTTATAAAAAATATATCAATCACGATTTAGTATGCTAATTTACCTTTTTATAAATATCTTGACAACTGTTTTTTCAGAAAGTTTTAAGAAGATTAAATAATTTTTTTCGCTCAATTTCATTTATTCGCCGTCCAATAAAAATAACCTTACCTTTATTTGCAATTGAAATTTCAGAATGTTCCAAATTAGTTGCTGGTTTATACCTAAACTCTGCCCACTGCCTAACAAAATTATATCTTTTTACATGCTTCCTATTTACATAAGAGACCGTAATGTTTAATTCGTCAACTTTCACCTCTTCGTAATAAGAACTCTTTAATGCAGTTATATATAATGCGTAACCAAGAAATATTACTTCGACTCCATAGAATGGGATTGCTAAATAAAGATTAATCATACTTAATCCCACAGCAATTATTAAAA
>CAYTWX010000014.1:0-11337 GCA_964442085.1 uncultured Methylobacillus sp.
CCCGTCAAGATCAACTAAATGTAATCTTTTTGCCCCTGCATTCATCCATCTCCTTGCCATTTCAGCCGGATTTTTAGAAAAAATAGTTGATTGGTCCATTAGCCCCTGTTTCAGCCTAACGCACTTTCCTTCCTTAAGGTCTATCGCTGGAATAATTATCATAATTTACAATCTAAATGTCCCATGTAATAAAATTATTTAATAATTGTAGTCCTAATTCAGAACTTTTTTCCGGATGAAATTGAACAGCAAAAATATTATCTTTGGCAATTGCGCATGTGAATTTTTCTCCATGACTAGATGTTGCCATAACCAAACTTTTATCTTTAACTTCGGCATAAAAGCTATGAACAAAATAAAACCTACTTGCTGAAGATATTTTATTCCACATTGGATGAGGGTTTAATACGTCAACTTTATTCCAACCCATGTGTGGAATTTTGATTCTCTCGTTTTGATTTGGTTGAAAACGCTTAACTATTCCTGGTAACAATCCAAATCCATTAACATCTCCTTCCTCACTTTTTTCAAGAAGCATCTGAAGTCCCAAACAAATCCCTAAAAAAGGTTTTTGTTTTGCTGCTTCAATTACTGATTCTTTTAGACCTCTTGTTTCTAGCTGTGAGATACAGTCCGGCATCGCCCCTTGTCCAGGGAAAATAACTTTATCCGCCCTGGCAACCACATCTGGATCGCTAGTAATAATTGATTTAGTTTTGGGTGATATAAAGCTGACAGCATTATGGACTGACTTTAAGTTACCTATCCCATAATCAATAATTGCAATCATAAATTAAATTTAAAAGCTTTTATAAATCAAAGAGAGCCTTTGGTTGATGGCATAACACCTTTTATTTTTTCGTCCAATTCTACTGCCACCCTTAAAGCTCTTCCAAAACCTTTAAAGATAGATTCAGCTTGGTGATGAGAATTCTCGCCCTTTAGGTTATCAATGTGTAATGTAATGTTTGCATGGTTAATAAATCCCTGAAAAAATTCATGGATTAAATCAACATCAAAATCACCAATTCTTGATCTAGTAAATTCTGCATTTAATTCAAGTCCTGGTCTACCTGATATATCCAAAACAACCCGTGATAAAGCTTCATCCAAAGGTACATAAGCATGACCATAACGGCGGATACCTAATTTATCTCCTATAGCTTTATCAAAAGCTTGGCCCAAAGTAATACCGATATCCTCAACAGTGTGGTGTGCATCGATATGAAGGTCACCTTTAGCTTTAATCGTCAAATCAAATAACCCATGCCTTGAAATTTGTTCAAGCATATGGTCTAAAAAACCAATGCCAGTATCTAAAGATGATTTGCCGTTACCATCGATATTAATTTCTACATTAATATCGGTTTCTTTTGTTTTTCTTGAGACTTTAGCTATTCTATCCATTTAATGATTTTATCATGAGTTTGGTTAATTTGACCTTCTACAACGCTCTGAACAATACTTAACTTCGTCCCAAACTTTTTCCCATTTTTTTCTCCATGTGAAAGATTTATTACATACCTTACATATTTTTGTATCGAGGTGTTGTTTTTTCATCTAAATTTTTGCTTTTAAGATTGAAACAAACTTCCTCATCTCTTCATGAGTACCAACAGTAATCCTTAAATACTGAGAAATTCTTTCCGGTTTTTCAAAGTGGCGGACTATAACACCTGACGCTCTTAATTTTTTAAAAATTGTAACCGCATCTATTGACCTATGTTTTGTAAATATGAAATTTGCGCCTGAAGGTAAAGTACTAAAACCCATCAAAAGTAATTCCTTCTCTAAAAATATTCTAGCTTGAATAATTTTATTAGTAATTTCATTGAAGTGATCTTCATCTTTAATCGCTTCGACACCTGCAACCTGGGCCAAACGGTCAACTGGATAGGAATTAAAACTATTTTTAACCCGATTGAGCGCCTCTATTAGATCTTCGTTAGCAAAAGCGCATCCTAGTCTTATTCCTGCCAATGATCTAGATTTTGAGAATGACTGAGTTACGACTAAATTTTTATATTGATTAACTAGCTTCACTGCTGACTCTGTTCCAAAATCTACATACGCCTCATCAATAACTACTACACTGTTTTGATTTAGTTTAATTAAATTTTCAATATCAACTAATTTTTTAGGAATTCCAGTTGGGGCATTTGGGTTTGGAAAAATAATCCCGCCATTATTAAGCACATACTTTTTTAGATCAATATTGAAATTTTTGTCTAATGGAATTTTTTTATATTTGACATCGTAAAGACTGCAATAGGCTGGATAGAAACTATAAGTAATATCTGGAAATAGCACAGGATCTTCTTTTTTTAGCAAGGCTTGAAAAATAAACGCCAAAATTTCATCAGACCCATTACCAATAAATACCTTGGATTTTGACAAGTTATAATAGTTAGCAATTGTTTGTTTTAGGACTTCACTTTCAGGATCTGGATACAATCTCAGGCTTTGTTTAACGCTTAATTTAATAGCATCTAAGACTTTTTTACTTGGGCCATATGGATTTTCATTTGTATTCAATTTGAGTAAAATCTTGTCTTTGGGTTGCTCGCCTGGAGTATATGGAGTCAGTTTTTCAACAATCTCACTCCAATATTTATTCATTTTTTTTAATAATTCTATATTTTGCAGATTGCGAATGCGCATGTAATCCTTCACCTTCCGCAAGGGCTGATGCAATATAACCCAACTCACTTGCAGTTTCTGCAGATAAAGATATTAAACTTGATCTTTTTTGAAAATCGTAGACTCCTAATGGAGATGAAAATCTAGCTGTTCCTGATGTTGGCAAAACATGATTTGGTCCGGCACAATAATCTCCGATCGCTTCACAAGTATTCTTTCCCATAAAAATTGCACCTGCATGATTAATTTCTTTTAATAAACTTTCAGGGTCTTCCACTGAGAGTTCTAGATGTTCAGGGGCTATATAATTTGATATTGCAGCAGCTTCTTTTAGGTCCTTACACAGAATAAAAATTCCCCTATTTTTTAACGATGAGATAATTACACTCTTTCTTGGCATATCAATAATTAATTTATCAATGCTTGCCATAACTAAATCCATATAGCCTGAGTCTGTCGTAATTAAAACTGATTGTGATAATTCATCGTGTTCTGCTTGAGAAAATAAATCCATTGCAATCCAGTCTGGATTTGTTTTCCCATCACAAATAATAGTTATTTCTGAAGGTCCAGCAATCATATCTATACCGACAATTCCAAATACCCTTCTTTTTGCTTCCGCTACATATGCATTCCCTGGGCCTACTATTTTATCAACTCTTGGGATAGTTTCTGTACCATATGCCAAAGCAGCTATTGCTTGCGCACCTCCTATTGTGAAAACCCTGTCAACTTTTGCAATTTTTGCAGCTGCCAAAACTAGATCATTTTTTTTCCCGTTAGGAGTTGGAACAACCATGATTAAATCTTTCACACCAGCAATTTTTGCAGGTATGGCATTCATTAAAACTGAAGATGGGTATGCAGCTTTACCTCCAGGGACATATAAGCCCACACGATCTAATGGAGATATTTTTTGCCCGTAACTTGACGCTCCATCATCTTTGTATGTCCATGATTTAGCTTTCTGCTTGGAGTGATATTCATTAATTCTTTGTGCAGCAATTTCTAAGAATTTCTTTGTTTCTGGTGGAATTTTATTTAATGAGGCCGTTAACTCGTCTTGATGTATCTCTAAACTTTGGACGCTATTAGTGTCTAAATTATCGAATTTCTTAGTGAAGTCTAAAACTGCTTGATCACCAACTTTTTTTACCTCATTGATAATCTCGTTTGTGGCTTTAATAATTTCTTCGTTATCATCAGTATCAAAAGTTAAAAGATTTTTGAGCTCTGATAAAAAGTTGTTATCGGTAGACTTTAGTCTCTTAATATCCAAAATTTAATTTGAAACTGCTTTAGAAAATTTATCAATCATCGGCTGAATTATTTCACGGTTCATTTTTAATGAGGCTTTATTTACTATTAGCCTAGAACTTATTTGCTCTATTTCTTCAACGGCTACAAGTTGGTTTGCCTCTAATGTTTTTCCTGAGCTAACTAAATCTACAATAATATCTGAAAGACCTACAATGGGAGCGAGCTCCATGGATCCATATAATTTAATTATATCTACATTCAAGCCCTTCTTCGTAAAATGAGTTCTTGTTGCGTCTACATATTTTGTAGCAACTTTTAAGCGGATGCCATTTTTTACACATTCTTTGTAATTAAAATCTTTTCGACAAGCAACCATTAATTTACACTTAGCAATATTTAAGTCTAATGGTTGATATAGTCCTACGCCTTTATATTCGTCAAGAATATCTTTACCAGCTATGCCCAGATCTGCCCCACCCCATTCAACATATGTAGGGACATCGGAAGCTCTTACAATGATGAGCTGAATTTCTTCATTATTTGTTTTTAAGACTAATTTTCGAGAAGTTTCTGGATCCTCTTTGCATTGAATACCAGCTGCATTTAGAATGGGCATAGTTTCAGAAAAAATTCTTCCTTTTGATAAAGCAATAGTAATCATATTTAACTGACTCTTTCTATTTGAGCCCCAATTTGGTTAAATTTCTTTTCTAAATTTTCGTACCCTCTATCTAAATGATAGATTCTGTCAATGACAGTAGTTCCTTTAGCAGCAAGAGCAGCGAGAACTAAGGAGGCCGATGCTCTTAAATCTGTTGCCATCACATTAGCGCCTTCTAATATTTTACCGCCTCTTATAAGTGCTGTATTTTGGTTTATTTGAATATCAGCACCCATTCTAATTAATTCCTGCGCATGCATAAACCTATTTTCAAAAATATTTTCTTCTATCTTACTCGTGCCATCTGCAACTGCATTAAGCGCCATAAATTGTGCTTGCATATCTGTTGGAAAGTTTGGGAATGGAGCTGTTTCAAAGTCTACAGATTTTAGCTTACCGTTACTTTTAACTGTAACCATATTATCTGACTCAATAACTTCTACGCCTGTCTCTCTTAGCTTATCAATAACAGAGGTCATCATGTTAGATTCAACTCCAATACAATTAAGCTCTCCAGATGTCATTGCTGCAGCTACCATATATGTTCCAGCCTCAATTCTATCAAAAATAATTGAGTGTTCGGCGCCGTGTAATTCATCTACACCATTAATTGTGATTATATCAGTACCCAGACCTTTAATGTCTGCTCCCATTTTAATTAAACAGCTTCCTAAATCAATGACCTCAGGCTCTCGAGCAGAATTTTTAAGTATGGTCTTTCCTTTAGCAAGTGAAGCTGCCATCATTAAATTTTCAGTTCCAGTAACTGTTACTTGACTCATATTAATCTGTGCTCCTACTAACTTATGCTCTGGTAAGTCATGACTAGAGGCAACTATGTCTCCATTCTCAATTTTAATTTTGGCTCCCATCGCCTCGAGTCCTTTGATATGAATATCAACTGGCCTAGAGCCAATCGCACAACCACCTGGTAATGAGACTTTTGCACTTCCAAACCTTGCTAACAAAGGTCCTAAAACTAGAATAGATGCTCTCATAGTTTTAACGAGATCATAAGGGGCATTAAAATCTTTTATCTCTTTAGCTATCAATTTCATCTGAGAGTTAGTTTTTACTATCTCTACACCCATAACGTTTAATAGCTTCTCTGTTGTTTTAATATCAAAAAGATTAGGTACATTTTTTAGATATAACTCTTCTTTGGTCAGTAGAGAAGCTATTAAAATTGGTAATGCAGCATTTTTTGCGCCAGAAATATAAACATCTCCATACAAACTCCTTTGGCCATTTATTATAAGTTTATCCAACGACTAACCTTGTGAAATTAATTTGGTAAGCTCTCCAGATTCATACATTTCTTTTATGATATCCGCTCCCCCAACAAACTCTCCTTTAATATAAAGTTGAGGGATTGTTGGCCAATTTGAATAAAGCTTAATTCCTTCTCGCACCTCAGGATCAAGCAAAACATCAAATGTTTCATATTTTGATCCGCAAGCATCTAAAACTTGGCAAGCTAAACTTGAAAATCCACATTGTGGAAATTTTGGGTTGCCCTTCATAAAGAGAAGAACTTGATTATCATCAATTAATTTTTTAATTTTTATATTTTCAGTCATTATTTATCTCCATTTTAAATTTTTAATTATTCTTCCATTGTTCTGGGGTTAGGGTTTTCATCGATAATGCGTGAATTTCCTGTCGCATCATGTCTCCCAAGGCCTGGTAAACCATTTGGTGTTGTTTGATAATAGATTTGTCTTCAAAAAGAGTGCTAACAATAATAGCTTCAAAATGGGTCCCGTCATCTCCTTTTACTTTAATAAAAGTACAATCTAAATTTTTATTAATTACATCTTCTATTTGGCTAGCGAGTAACATTTATCCCCTCAGTTTATACCCAGATTTTAACATTTTGATAGTTATATAAGATAAGGCAATAAAAAATAGAATGACAACACTCAAACTAAAATATGGTGACACATCCGATTGCCCAAAAAATCCATATCGAAAACCGTCAATCATATAGAAAAAAGGATTTAATTGTGAAACTTTTTGCCAAGATAACGGCAATGAATGGATTGAGTAAAACACTCCCGATAACATTGATAAGGGCATGATGACAAAATTTCCAAATGCTGCCATCTGATCAAAACGCTCCGCCCAGACTCCGGCTATGATTCCGAATGCTCCCATAAGTCCTCCCCCAAAAAAGGCAAAAGAGAATACTATCCATGGATGTTTAATTGGTAAATCAATATAAAAGGTAGCTATTAGGTAAATACAAATACCAACAAATATACCTCTTGCTATAGCTGAAATAAGGAATGCAAAAAATAACTGAATGTAACTTAGTGGGGTCAGTAAAAGAAAAACGATATTACCCATTACTTTTGCCTGAATTAAGCTTGATGAGCTATTGGAAAAAGCATTTTGTAAAAGTGACATCATAATTAAGCCAGGAATAAGAAAAGCCATATAAGCCACACCTTCATACACTTCGAGACGGCTATCAAGAACATGAGAAAAAATTAATAAATATAATATTCCGGTAATAACGGGCGCTGCGACTGTTTGGAAAACAACTCGCCAAAACCTAAGAAGCTCTTTTCTTAGAAGAGTCCATGTTCCCATTAACTGGTTTCTCAAAGTATTCATACTAGACTTTACCTGTCAATTTTAAGAAAATATTCTCTAGATCCTGATCTACAGTCTCCATATCTAATATCTCTATAGATGCTTCATTTAAAGCTGATATTATTTTGCTTATATCAGTAATTTTTCTTAATTCAAAAATATAAAATTCATCGTCAAAGGTAAAATTTATCCCTTTAATGCTAATTGGCAACTTAAATAATTTTTTTGTGGATAGTCTAAGTTTTAAATTTTTTGCTGCAAATTTTTTAAGAAGATTCTTGGTTGTATCTAACGCAACAATTTTTCCTGTTCTGAGCATTGCCAAGCGATTACATAATGCCTCAGCCTCCTCAAGATAATGAGTGGTTAAAACAATTGTATGTCCTTCTTTATTTAACTCTTTGACAAACTCCCATAATCTTTGCCTTAGTTCAACATCAACACCTGCAGTAGGCTCATCCAATACAATTACAGGGGGTCTATGAACCAATGCTTGAGCTATCAAAGCTCTTCTCTTCATACCACCTGATAACATTCTCATATTTGTTGATGCTTTTGATGTTAAATCTAAACGTTCGATAACTTCATCAATCCAGACATCATTACTTTTCCCTTTACCAAAATACCCCGCTTGGAAGCGGAGCATTTCTCTTAAGTTAAAGAATGGATCAAAAACTAGTTCCTGTGGGACAATCCCAAGAGAGTGCCTAGCATTCTGATAATCCTTGATAACATCAAATCCCATTGCAGAAATAGAGCCATTTGTTGGCCTGACCAAGCCTGCTAGCATATTGATTAATGTCGACTTACCAGCCCCGTTAGGCCCAAGTAACCCAAAAAATTCACCCTGTTCAATTGATAAATTTATCCCGTTTACAGCCTTTAATTGGCCATAATCTTTTTTAACATTCTTAAATATGATTGCTTTTTTCATCAAATTTTTGATTAATTTTTTAAATATAGTTTGTAAATTATTGGAAAGTACTTTTATGAAATAAATTCTTCTACGCCGTACAACCTTGCCAAACTTAGAAGATTAGCTGGAATATTTTTAATTTTAACAGATTTTTTATATTTCTTTGCCTGCTTTTTCCATTCAAATATCAATCCTATCAATGAAGTATCGACCTCTCCTACTTGTTTTAAGTCAATTAAAATAGATTCTCTCCATTTGTAATCGATAGTTAATTTCAAAATACTAGGAACCTGGGCCAAAGTTATATTTCCCTTCATAAACCAACCATTATCTCTAAATTCAATTGGCTCCATTTTAAACTACCTCTTCCCTTTATTTTTTGTTTCCAATTTATTGATTAAAACATCTATACCATTTCTTCTAATCACATTTGAAAATTGACTTCTATAATTGGTGACCAGACTCACTCCCTCTATCACAATATCAAAAACAAGCCACTTACCTTTATTTTTAGCTAATGCATAATTAACTCTTATTGGCTGAGCTCCGGCTTGGCTAATCTCACTTTTAACTATAACAATTTTATCTGCCTCCGAAAACTTCGTTGGCTTAAACCTAATTTTTTGGTCCTTAAATTTCGTCAGTGCTATCGCATATGTTCTTAATAAAAGCGTTCTAAACTCATTTATAAAAGCTTTCTTTTGTTCATCATTTGTAGACCTCCAAGCTCGACCAAGAACTAAACGACCAATTTTTTCAAAATCAAAATTCGGAAGTATTTTTTCTTCAGCTAGTTTATAAATCTTCTCTTTATTTCCTTTTTTAATATCTGGGTCTTTATTAATTGCAGAAATTACATCTTCAGCTGTTTTTTTAACTAGCTCTTGAGGGCCTAAAGCAGCCAAAGAGCTAAAAGACAGGAATATTGTTATTAAAAATATTCTAATAAAGTTTTTTTTCACCTTAGTCTTCCTCTTCAGATGCCTTGCTATATAAAAATTGGCTAATTAATTTTTCTAACACAACCGCATCCTGAGTCTGAGTAATCCTATCCCCTTCAGCTAAATTATTCATATCTCCACCAGCTTCTAGACCGATATATTGCTCGCCCAAAAGTCCTGCAGTATAAATATTAGCAAACGTATCTGTTGGGAATATATAGCGCGTATCAATATCTATTTTAACAATAGCTACGTATTTCTCTGTATCAAACGAAATTGATTTCACTCTTCCTACCACCACGCCAGAAGCTTTTACAGGAGCTCTTGGTTTTAAGCCCCCAATATTTTCAAAATGGGCTTTAACTGAATAGGTCTCCCTGATGTCATTAGTAGTTAAATTTCCAACCTTCATAGCAAGACCAAGTAGAGAAATAACTCCTATTGCTACAAATATTCCAACCCAAACATCAAATTTAATTTTATCCATAAAATTTCCTTATTTTAAAATCAGTTAACCACCAAGCATGAATGAAGTCATTATAAAATCGAGTCCTAGTATCACTAGAGACGATGTTACAACTGTTCTTGTAGTAGCTCGACTTACGCCTTCAGCAGTTGGTGGAGCATCAAACCCCTCAAAAAGAGCAATTATTGTGCAAGCTACGCCAAATACCAAACTTTTTATAACTCCATTAACAATATCATATCTAAAATCAACATTTGCTTGCATCTGAGACCAAAATGCTCCCTCATCAACGCCAATTACAATTACAGCAATAACATACCCGCCCAGAATACCTACCATTGAGAAAATAGAGGCTAATATCGGCATACTAATAACTCCTGCCCAAAAACGTGGTGCAATAATTCTTTGAATTGGGCTAACTGCCATCATTTCCATTGCTGATAATTGTTCTGTTGCTTTCATCAGCCCAATTTCAGCAGTAATTGCAGTCCCTGCCCTACCTGCAAAAAGTAGTGCTGTCACTACTGGACCCAATTCCCTAACTAACGAAAGTGCAACTAAAACACCTATCGCTTCAGATGATCCATATTTTTCAAGAGTATAGTAACCTTGAAGACCTAAAACCATCCCTACAAAAAAAGCTGAAACAATAATAATTACTAAAGACATTACTCCAGTAAAATAAATTTCTTTCATAGTTAGCTGGAATCTTCTAAAACTTTCCCCAGAGGACACAAGAATTAAAAAGAGTAATCGTGAGGCTGTTCCAAGGCGCTTAATTCTACTAGTGACTGAATATCCAATTTTTTCAAAAAAATTAATTAAGCTCTTCATAAGCGTTACTTCCTAAAGTCCCAAATCTAAATTATATGTTGGTGCCGCAACATGAAATGGGACTGGTCCATCTTTTTCAGAATGAATAAATTGCCTAACAAAAGGTAGTTTTGATGCCATTAATTGCTTTGGTGAACCTTCTGCAGCGACAATTCCATCTGCAACAAAATAAATATAATCTGCAAAGGAAAAAGTTTCTGCAACATCATGTGTAACAATTATGGATGTTGCCCCAAGAGCATCATTTAATGATCTAATCAAATCACAGATAACAGCCATTGAAATAGGATCTAATCCAGCAAATGGTTCATCATACATGATGATATCTGGATCAAGAGCAATAGCCCTTGCTAAAGCAACCCTTCTAGCCATCCCGCCAGATAACTCTGTCGGCATTAGCTTATAAGCCCCTCGAAGCCCTACAGCATTTAACTTTAACAGAACCAAATCTTTTATTATATTTTCGGGAAGGTTGGTATGCTCTCTCATTGGAAATGCAACATTTTCATAAACTGATAAATCGGTAAATAATGCGCCGTGCTGAAACAACATTCCCATCTTACGTCTTAATTTATATATGCCAGAACGATTTTGTTCGTGGACAATCTTATTTTCCACTAGAATACTTCCAGATTTTGGTTTAATTTGACCACCAATGAGCTTCAAAATGGTGGTCTTTCCACTACCGCTACCACCCATAATTGCGGATACTTTTCCTTTTTTAAAGTTCATATTGATACCTTTGTGAAGGAGTTCATTCCCATAACCAAAGGTAAGATCTTGAATTTTTATTACATTTTCAGACATAAAGATATTTTGTTTTATTTGATAATTCTATTTTACATTAAATTTTAGGAAGTAACCTATAGTTCACCATATGAATGAAGACCAGATAAAAACAAATTAACTCCAAGAAAGGCAAAAGTTGTGACAGCTAAACCTACCAAGGACCACCAAGCCAGAACTGTCCCTCTTAATCCTTTAATTAATCTTAAATGAAGCCATGCTGCATAATTTAGCC
>CAYTWX010000015.1:0-11271 GCA_964442085.1 uncultured Methylobacillus sp.
TAAAAATAGCAAAAAAATTTGATTTACCAGTAATTATGCATGTGCGAGGAGCTATCGATTTGATTTTAAAGAATCTAAGAAAAGTAGAAGTGACAGGAGGGATTATCCATGCATTTAATGGAAGCTTTCAGCAAGCCTACCAGCTAATTGAGTTAGGCTTTAAGTTGGGATTTGGAGGGGCTATGACATATGATAGAGCGACACATATACAAATGCTTGCAAAAGAACTTCCTATAGAGGCTATTGTGTTAGAAACTGATTCTCCAGATATGCCTCCAGCATGGTTGAGCGATCAAGAACACAACCAACCGAAAGAGCTGGGTAAAATTGCTGATTTTTTTTGTAGTTTAAGAGGCTTAGAACCTTCAAAAACAGCTGATATTATAAGGATTAATACCATACAGGCAATCCCTAAACTAAGGGAGTTATGCACATGACCTCAACAGATACTTTAAGTATTTTAAAAAAATTGAGCATTCTCAATGACATACAGTAAGTTATTGATTTTTATAGGGTTTTTTTACGATTAAAAATTAAGCGTTTAAAAAAAATCCTTTAAAATTCATAGGTTGCATTTTTAAACAACATTAATTCACAATGTTATCCACAGATATTGTGGACGTAATATTAACCAAATTATGGAGGTTAAGATTTATGTTGGTAGAGGGAAAGCATTATAGGACTATTTGGCCAAATAAAGCTCTTACAGGCGTCACAATTATCGATCAAACATGTCTTCCATTTAAATTTGAATTAAGGGAGCTGACGAGCTTGGATGAGGTTGTAGAGGCTATCAAATCTATGAGAGTTCGGGGTGCGCCTTTGATAGGTGTCGCAGCTGCATATGGTTTAGCAATTGCGCTAACAAAAAACTCGTCAGATCAATCACTAATAGAAGCAAAAAAAGAATTAATAGAGTCTAGACCAACAGCGGTTAATTTATCCTGGGCAGTTAACCTTCTATGCGACAAAATAAAAATAGAACCAAGGGATAATAGAATTTCAATGGTTTGGATGTTAGCTAACAAGCTCGCAGATGAGGATATAGAAACAAATAAAAGCATAGGTGAATTTGGGTTTGAATTAATCGATAAAATTAAAAAACCTCGAATTAATATTTTGACTCATTGTAACGCTGGGTGGCTTGCAACAATTGATCATGGCACAGCATTAAGCCCAATTTATAAGGCTTTTGAAAAAGGGTTAAATATTCATGTCTGGGTTGATGAGACTCGACCTAGAAATCAAGGTATGAATTTGACTGCTTGGGAGTTGGCGCAAGGAAATATTCCGCATACAGTTATTACTGATAATGCTGGTGGTTTATTGATGCAAAGAGGTGAAGTTGATATGGTAATTGTTGGGGCAGATCGAGTATCTGTAGATGGAGATGTTTGCAATAAAATTGGTACTTATTTAAAGGCCATAGCTGCCAAGACTCATAACATACCTTTTTATGTTGCCGCGCCAATAAGCACTGTAGATTTGAGCTACCATGACGAGAATAATTTATTTGATATTGAGTGTAGAGATGAAGATGAGATTTTAAAAGTGAAGGGTATGGATGCCTCAAATAATCTTACTGAGGTAAGGATAGGTTATTCTTCAGCATACAATCCTGCTTTTGATATTACGCCATCAAAATACGTTAGTAAGATAATTTGTGAAAAAGGTATTTATAATTCAACTGATATTGGGAAGGCCTTTAGATGACTAAGAAAACCAAATTTACAGCTCTTATTGAAACTGCTTTACAACTTCAAAAGATAGGTTTAAATCATGGAGCAACAGGTAACTGTAGTTGCCGTGATGGCGATACATACTTAATAACTCCGAGTGGCGTTGAGACACAAAATTTATCAGAAGATAAAATTGTGAGGATGGACTTTGAAGGTAATGTTGTTGACTCTATATCAAATTTAAAGCCGTCAAGTGAATGGCGTTTTCATCAGGATATTATGTCTAAAAGACAAGAGGTACGAGCAGTTGTTCATACGCACTCTATCTTCGCAAGTACTGTCAGTCTATTTGGTAACGAATTGCCTCCATTTCATTATATGATTGCCGTCGCAGGAGGCAGCTCAGTTAGATGTGCACCTTATGCTATGTTTGGAACACAAGAATTATCAGATAATATTATTGACGCATTGGTAGATAGAAAGGCATGTTTAATTGCTAATCATGGATTAGTCTCTATCGGAGCCAATTTAGCTGAAGCATTACAAATCGCTGAAGAAATAGAGCATTTATGCCAGTTATACATTGAAGCAAAAAAGCTTGGAGAGCCTAATTTGTTAAATCAAAAACAGATGATAGAAGTAATTGAGAGATTTCAAACCTATGGTAAATGGAGAAAAGATTAAACTATTTATTGTAGGACCATACTCTTTAAAGTAAAATAATATCCCGTCAGCAATACTTTTAAGATGGCTATCAAATGACCAAATATGTTTTTGTTACAGGCGGTGTAGTTTCTTCCTTAGGGAAGGGAATTGCTGCAGCAAGTTTAGGCGCTATTCTGGAGTCTAGAAATCTAAAAGTAACCATGTTGAAGCTCGATCCATATATTAATGTGGACCCAGGAACAATGAGCCCATTCCAGCATGGAGAAGTTTTTGTGACTGAAGATGGGGCAGAAACAGATTTAGACTTAGGTCATTACGAAAGGTTTATTTCTTCAAAAATGACAAAAAATAATAATTTTACCACTGGGCAGATTTACGATACTGTCATTAAAAAAGAGCGTCGAGGGGAATATTTAGGTAAAACCGTGCAGGTAATTCCTCATATAACAGATCAAATTAAGTTGAATATTCGTGAGGGTGCAAAAAAAGCTGACATAGCAATTGTAGAGGTTGGTGGAACTGTTGGTGATATTGAGTCACTCCCTTTTTTGGAAGCTATTCGTCAGATGGGTTTTGAGGGCGGAAGCGAAAATGCATGCTATATCCACCTTACCCTTCTCCCATGGATGGCGGCAGCAGGAGAGCTTAAAACAAAACCTACGCAACATTCTGTTAAAGAGCTTAGACAAATTGGTATTCAGCCAGATATTCTTATTTGTAGATCAGAGCGACCACTTCCAGAAGAAGAAAGGCAAAAAATCGCATTATTTACTAACGTAACACCAAAAGCTGTTATCTCAGCAACTGATGCCGACTCAATTTATAAAATACCAGTGATGCTGCATGAGCAAATGATCGATGAAATTGTTTGTCATAAATTAAAAGTAAAAGTAAAAAAAGCTAATTTATCTCAATGGAAGAAAATAACTAAGTTACTGGATAAAGCAGTTTATGAAATAAATATTGCTTTTGTAGGTAAGTATGTGGACCTTACTGAATCTTATAAATCATTAACTGAAGCTCTAATCCATGCAGGGATTCATAACAATGCTAAAGTAAAGATTCACTATATCGACTCAGAAGATATTGAAAAAAAAGGGGTGGGGAAATTAAACGGGTTAGATGGGATATTAATCCCTGGAGGTTTTGGGAAAAGAGGCACTGAAGGGAAAATAAAGGCTATTCAATTTGCAAGAGAGCATAAAATACCTTTTTTAGGTATTTGCTTGGGTATGCAGTTGGCAGTTGTTGAATTTTCAAGGAATCGAGCTGGTTTAATTGGAGCAAATAGCTCAGAATTCAACAATAAAACAAAGCACCCAGTTGTGGGGTTGATAACTGAATGGAAAACGCATGATGGAAAACTTGAGACTAGAGATGAAAATTCTAATTTGGGGGGCACAATGAGGCTTGGTTCTCAAAAAGCTCCTGTCAAAAGTAAAACCTTAGCCAATACAATCTATGGAAAAATAGTAAATGAAAGACATCGCCATAGATACGAGGTTAATAATGAATATGTTGACCAACTTATTAAAGCCGGTTTAGTAGTTTCAGCAAGAACACCATCAGAAGATTTATGTGAAATAATTGAGTTAAAAAAAATTGATCACCCTTGGTTTTTGGGGTGTCAATTCCATCCAGAATTCACATCAAATCCAAAAGATGGCCACCCATTATTCATATCTTACTTAAAAGCAGCACTTGAACACCAACACTCAAAAAGGTAATTAAATGAAATTATGCAATTTTAAAGCAGGACTAGATCAACCACTTTTCTTAATTGCAGGGCCTTGTGTTATTGAGTCTGAGGATATGACTATCGATGTTGCAGGACAATTAAAAGAAATGACAGATAAATTAAAAATTCCATTTATTTTTAAATCTTCTTTTGATAAAGCTAACAGAAGCTCTAATAAAACATTTAGAGGGTTTGGCTTGGAAGAAGGCTTGAGAATTTTAGAGGCAGTTAAAAATCAATTAGATGTATCCGTTTTAACAGACATCCATACAGAAGCTCAAATTAAACCTGTAGCAGAAATTGTCGATGTATTACAAACACCTGCTTTTTTATGTAGACAAACAGATTTTATTTCAGCTGTGGCAAATTCAGGTAAGCCAGTTAATATTAAAAAAGGCCAATTCTTAGCTCCAGAGGATATGCTGCAAGTTGTTCAAAAAGCAAAAGATGCTAATGGTGGTATTGATAACATCATGGTGTGTGAGCGAGGCGCCTCATTTGGCTATAATACTTTAGTTTCAGATATGCGAAGTTTATCAATTATGCGCGATACCAAATGCCCAGTTGTATTTGATGCAACTCATTCAGTTCAGCAGCCAGGAGGGAAGGGTGATCGAAGTGGTGGCCAAAGTGAATTTGTTCCTTTACTTGCAAGAGCTGCAGTTGCATGTGGAATTTCTGGAATTTTTATGGAAACACACCCAAATCCAAAAGAAGCATTATCAGATGGACCAAATGCAGTCCCCTTAGGTGAGATGGCTAATCTTTTAGAGACTATTAAAGAGCTTGATGAGATTGTTAAATCTAAGAGTATTTTTTAAAGGTAAGTTAAATGAGTAGGATAAAGAAAATTCATAGTCGAATGATAATCGACTCACGTGGAAACCCAACACTTGAAGCTGAGATAACTCTTATAAATGGAGTAATGGGGAGATCTTCTGTTCCGTCAGGTGCTTCTACTGGAAGTAAAGAGGCAGTAGAATTAAGAGATGGAGATGAGCAGCTTTATTTTGGCAAAGGTGTAACAAGAGCGATTAATAATGTTAATCAGGTAATTGCAAAAGAAATTGAAGGAATGGAAATCGATGACCAAGGTGCTATCGATCAAGCTATGATATCTTTAGATGGAACACCTAATAAAAAAAATCTAGGTGCTAACTCTATTCTTGCTGTCTCTATGGCGGTGGCGCATGCTGGAGCAAATAATCAAAAAAAGAATCTATTTGAGTATATAAACCCTAATGGCCCTTATTCACTTCCAACACCGATGATGAATATTATTAATGGTGGAATGCATGCAGATAATAATATTGATATCCAGGAATTTATGATCATCCCAGCGGGGAGACCTAGTTTTTCAGAGGCAATTCGATGTGGAGCAGAGATTTTTCAGTCTCTTAAGAACATTTTAAGTAAAAAAAAATTAGCAACCACAGTTGGAGATGAAGGCGGATTCGCTCCCAATTTAGACTCAAATGAAGCAGCTTTACAGCTTATTGTAGAATCGATTGAGAGTGCAGGCTACGAACCTGGTAAGGATGTATTTTTAGGTCTTGATTGCGCTAGTACAGAATATTATAAAAATAATAAATACCATTTGACCTCAGAAAACCTCGCTCTGAATTCAAATCAGATGGTAGATTACCTTCATACTCTTTGTAATAAGTACCCAATCTTAAGTGTTGAGGATGGAATGAGCGAAGATGATTGGGATGGCTGGGCTTCCATTACTAATAGGTTGGGGAAAAATACTCAACTTGTTGGAGATGATTTATTTGTAACAAACCCTAAGATACTTAAACAAGGTATTGATAAGAAAATTGCTAACTCAGTTTTAATTAAAGTCAATCAAATAGGGACTCTAACAGAAACATACCAAACAATAAATTTAGCGAAGAGCGGAGGATATTCTACTGTAATATCTCATAGATCAGGTGAAACTGAAGATACAACAATTGCAGATATCGCAGTTGCTTTTAATGCAATGCAAATTAAGACTGGATCAATGTCTAGATCAGAAAGAATAGCCAAATACAATCAACTATTAAGGATCGAGGAGTTACTAGGTGCTAGTGCAATTTATTCTGGATTGGCAGCCTTTAATAACAAATAATTGAATAAACTTACCTTTATTTTTTTTCTATTGATTATTTTGATTCAGTACCCATTATGGTTTGCTGATGGAGGCTTTAAAACTGTTATTAAAAAAAATTCTCAAATAAAAATCCAGCGAAATATCAATGCGAATTTAAAAAAAGAGAATGATGCCTTATTAGCTGAAGTTAATGACTTAAAAAGAGGAACAAAGGCTATTGAGGAGAGGGCTAGAGATGAGTTAGGTATGATCAAAAAAGGTGAAGTATTTTTCCAGATAATTAACAAGAAAAGATAATCTAATATTTATCTTGTAATGCGAATGATTCTCATTTACAATACAATTTATGGTCAATAAAAATATTACAAAAACTAAAAATAATAAACATACAAAGCAATATGTTCGAGGACTTACTGAAGACCTTGATGATATGGCAGAGAAGATGAGTAAAAATCAGCTGGATGTAGAAACATATCAGGAATGGTTTGCTTTAATTACTACAGCACTAGACCTGATAAAAAATAAAACAAACCTTAATAATTAAAAAAATACTCCTAATATTTTTTTATTTCCCAGTATTATGAAAATAATGCTGGGTTTTTTTTAATTAAAAAGGTGTATATCTGATAAATTTATAGATAACGTATTATTTTTCAAAAGAAGAATGGATTCGGCTTGGTCTAGACGAAGCTCAATCAAGAGTTTGAATGAACCAGGTTTTTTTTTATAGTAATTAACTACCTGCCCAACTGTATTATTGTTTGATATTATAGGATCACCAATATTAAATAATTCATCTATCAATACATCTGCTTGAAACATTCTTCTTTTGGAGACTCCAAGGTAGTGTGTTCTAGCAATGATTTCCTGACCCGTATAGCACCCCTTTTTAAAATTGACTGCGTCCAAGATATCTAAGTTTAATGATTGAGGTATAAATTTATCTTGAGATTCCTTGAATATATTTGGAATATTAGCTTCAATATCTGAGGAATTCCAACTATCGAAATCACCCACACCTACACTCTGATTTATTTCGTTGTATATTGATTTAATAAGTTCACCTTCACCCAACATAAAATATCTATTTTCTTTTCCAGGTAGCTTGGTGATTGCAAAGTAGTTTGTTTCCTCTTTTGAACTTATATGTTTAAAAGTTTGCATTAGCTTATTTGGCAATTGATCTAATAAATCTTTAAAAGCCTTACCCTCTTTTCCGTTAGCATAAAAGGTAAAGAATGAAACTTCTGTTGCTCTACTAAGCGAAACTTCTGAACGCATAATATACATTGAGAGTTTTTTACTAATCTCTTCTCCTATAGAGGACGGACAAACTAAATAATAATTATCTTTAGCTTTAATAATTAAGAAGAAGGCAATTAACCGACCCTTTGGACTGCAATATCCAGAATAAATTGCTCTATCTTCTTCTTTTGTAATTTTAATATCGTTAGTAATTTGGCCTTGAAGGAATACCTCTGCATCTTTGCCCTTAATAACGAGAATATCAAGATTATTTATTTGTATTTTATCTGTCATATTTAAAATTTATCAGAGATCTAATTCTATCAATTGTCACAAATTGAATTATAAAGAAAAATAGAGCTAGGAATGAAAAAAGATTTCGCAATTTAACTTCAGTATCATCTCGCCATGCGGAAGGCTGTTTCTTCATAGCGCTTAAAATCCCATTGATATCATTCCCATTCACATAGTTACCTTTAACTTCTTGTGCTAGTGATTTTAAATATTTCTCATCCAACCTTGATAGGTAGCGATCATAACTTGCACTTGAAACGTTGTTGTCTCGCCCACCAGCATTTTGTGCTGATATCTGAGCAACTCCCGGCTGCAATGCAAAGCTTTCGTTTGACCAGTATCCGATAAGCTGGTTTTTATTATCATATTTTGGAATAGGGGTGCCCACATCAGATCCAATTCCTACAAATAACCAATTATTTGCACCTTGAAATTGATTAAGATCCTCAGTGTTAAAAGCATGTAAAAAAGGCGCTTCCTCTCCATCTGTAAAGTAAACTACTTGAGCTGATTCAGGAAAACTCCTGATTAATCGAGCTAAGTTAATCATAGAAGCTCTTAGTCGAGTGTTTCCGGCCCAAACAGATCGCCAATCAAGCCGTTCAACAGTTTCATTAACTGCGCTAAAATTCTCACATATTTCAATTGGTGTATATGTTGCAGCAACACTAACACCAGCAAACATTCCAATACTAACTTTAGTTTTGCATGGAAGTTGTTCTAGTACTTTATGAAGTGTATTTTTAGCATATTTTAGCCTAGAAACTTTTTCTCCATTTATTTTAGTATCTTGTGTCAGCATACTTTGAGTTATGTCTACAACAAAAATATAATTAGTTATATCTTTTTTCATTATAAATTTTGGGTTAATGAAAGCTATCACTAAACATGTGAATGTTAAGAATAAGAATACGAGACTTGTATTACTCTTAATTTTTGTAAAATATTTCTTCATAAACTTAAGGAAGTCCTACTGGAATATTTCCCATAATTAGTCCAGGAGAGTCTGAAGCACCAACCCCAGGTGTTGGCTCAGACGGTAGAAGGGTGAGAAGCCTATCCAGGTTATGTTTGGTATCCCAATGATTATTGTCATATTTTAATGATTGTTCATATGCTTTTTTTGCCTGCCTAAAAAGGTATTCAGCCTCAGCACGAACCTTACTATCATTACTTGTTCCGTTGATAAATAAACCTCTCTTGAAGAATATATTACCAATATTGTAATGAACTGCAGATTTTTGATTATCAGATCCTTCATTTGCTAAATTATTAAATAAATTTGTTGCTTCTTTATAATATTCTTTTTCTGCTAATCTAAATGCCGAAGAAAATCGTGCTTGATAACTTTGTGAATAAATTTCTGGAGTATCACCAGATTTAATAATTTCATTGAAAAAATTTATTTGATTAATTTTAAAAAAAGAATTAAACATCAGTATTAAAAGAAATATTCCAAGCACGAATAATGAATAAGATACTTTTTTCACACCAAAAATTTTGTTTAAGATCATTTTAAAGATTTTACCTCAAGTGCTTTAAGTGCGAGCAGCGTTAATGTCAATAAAAGAGCAACCATTAAACTAGATGTAGAATATTGTTCACCAGGAATTTGTTCCTCATATGTAATTGATTTTTTTTCTTTTAGATTAATGTCTTTAATTGCCTTCTCTAAAGATTTAGGGTCTTCAGCTTCGTATGCTTGGAAAGGGGATTTAAATGTATTAAAGTATTCGAATAGCTCAATTTGAGGGGGTGGCTGTGTCTCATCTCTCGCAACAAAATTTTCGTCAAAAATGCTGATTCCACCCGGCTGCCTTATTACGATCCAATATAAACCAATTTGATACTGATAAAACCAATCCTTGATACTTTGTTGTGTTTTCTCATCAATACGTCCACCTCCATCAGATAAAAGTATAACTGCTCTAGACCCAGAGTCTTCGACATTCGTAAATAGTTCTGCACTTGTAGTTAACCCTGCCCCAATATTGGTTTGAAATAAAGAATTACCCGCTGTTGCATTTACAGCAGCTTTAATTGCTTCCTTATTTTGAGTTAGAGGTAATACAAACATGGAGGAATTACTAAAGGTAATTACTCCTACCATGTCATTAGTCCTAGATTCAAAAAAATCAACAATCAGCCTACTTGCGGCACCTGACTTTGTTTCTCCCGCCTTTTTATCCGAATCCCCACCTGAGAAAGGATCGTCCATTGATGCACTTCTATCTAAAACTAAGCCAATTTGAGCCCCCTTACCAATTTTAGTCACTGTACTTTGGTTAGAAAATGGCTCACTTATGGTGATAATAATAAAAATAATAATTAGAACTCCTAGAATTTTTAATAAAAGTCCAATTACCCTTGATAAGGGGTCAGCAGGAAACATCTCATTCCAGGTATAAATATTTGTATTTTTTTGCTTAATTAAAAGTGGGATAAGGGAGAGGGGAAGGAGAAGTAAGACCCATGTGTTTACAAAATTCATTTCGGATTTTCCCCAACAATATCTTTTATGTCAACTATCAGCCTTCTTTCACACATTCTGCAATGTAAAGAAAATAATTTAAGCCAAGTATGAGTTTTTTCATAATCAATTGATTGTGAGTTTTCAAAAAAAATAGATCTAGAAAGATCAAAAAAGATATGTATCTCATCTTTGATATTACTAAAGCTTTTATTTTTCTTTAAAAGAATCTGAAGATTGCTTTCAAACAAAGATTGATTAACTGTATCATTAAATGCTGCATGCAAATCAGATATAAATTTTTTAACACTCTCTGGTGAGGCAGGTTTTTTTTTGTTATTTTTATATATAGCGCTAAATATTTTGTTTTGCCCTGGAATCCATGTAAAACGGCCCCAAATATATCCAAATAAAACTAATATTAAAATAAACCCAAAGATTATTTTTTTAAGAAACTCTTTTTCATTATTGATATTTATATAAAAAGGTCCTCTAAATGGACTCATATCATCTTCGATCTTAATATCGCCAAAGATTGCTATGGGAGAAATAGCAAATGTAAATGAAGGAATTCTATATTTGACAATATTTTCTGGGTCGGCAGGGTTGATCAACCGATAGTAGTCGGCCGTAACAGATGCCGGCTTTGCAACGACATTATTAGTAAAAATTTGGTAAGTAAGATTAATTTTATAACGAACTTCTTCATCTTCATTCTGCTTGCTGAATTTTATATTTTGAAGTACCACTCCTAATTTTTGACCACGATACCTTTTTTCGTATCCCTCGATCGGTAAAGATTCTTCTACAAGCTGGTATGGCTTTTTTACAGTGAATAGAATCTCTCTTGATATTTTGTCACCAACTGTGTACCCAACTTTTTGTTTTGGATCTTTAATTTTTAATTTTATAAAGCTTGGGTCTATATCTTTATATTTTTTTGGATCTTCATAAGCAAAAATACCTGATGATAAAGACAATAGGATAAAGATTAATAAAAATTTATGCATAAAAGTACTCGTTGAAGTATTGAGTCATAGCTAATGGATAAAATTTATCTTCTACAAAAAAAGGAGGAGAATTA
>CAYTWX010000016.1:0-10863 GCA_964442085.1 uncultured Methylobacillus sp.
GGCTTAGGGTTAGAGGTGAATCAAACAAGCGTAGATTAGATGAAAAAGTTGAGGAGGCATTAAAAGGCGCATCATTATGGAATGAAGTAAAAGATCGCTTACAAGATCTTGCATTCAATCTCTCGGGTGGTCAGCAACAAAGATTATGTATCGCAAGGGCTTTAGCAACAGAGCCGGAGATTATGCTTTTTGATGAACCAACTTCAGCGCTAGATCCAATTGCTACAATGAATATAGAAGAATTAATGTCAGAACTAAAACAAAAATTATCAATATTAATTGTGACTCATAACATGCAACAAGCTGCCAGAATTTCTGACTATACCGCTTATATGTATCTTGGAAAATTAGTTGAATTCGATGCAACCAATCAAATCTTTACAAACCCGTCTAAAAAAGAAACAGAGGACTATATCACTGGTAAGTTTGGATAGTTAAATTAGGACTTTATTTTTTCAACTAAAAATTCTGCTGCTTTAATCGCTTTTTTATTATCAGGCCCCTCTGTCATAACTCTTATAAGTGGCTGAGTCCCTGACTTCCTAATAAGAATACGCCCTTTATATTCCATTATTAATTTTGCATCACTAATAGCTTTCTCCATCGATGGTGATGTTAGATTTACTTTTTTTGTAATTGGTAAATTAATCAAAATTTGTGGATACATTGGAATAGATCTTAATGCCTCATCTATAGGCTTTTTAATATTAATGATTGCATCTAAGACCTGTAATGCGGAAATAATCCCATCACCAGTTGAATGTTTATCAGTTATAAGGATATGCCCAGAATTTTCACCTCCCAACGTCCAATCTTTCTGATAAAGCATCATTGAAACATAGCGATCCCCAACATTTGAACGGACGAAAGGTATACCCATTTTTTTACACCGCTCTTCAAATGCTAAATTTGTCATCAAAGTGCCGACAACCCCACCTTTTAACTTGTCATTCTTATAATAATTCTGAACTATTAAAAATAATAATTGGTCTCCGTCAATAAGGTCGCCATTCGAATCTACCATGATTACACGATCGCCATCACCGTCAAATGCAATACCTAAATCAGCCTTATTACGTAACACCTCTTTTTGTAAAAATTCAGGGTGAACCGATCCAGCATTATGGTTAATATTTAACCCATCAGGATTGTTATTTATCGTAATAATCTCGGCTCCAAGATCAGAAAATACTTTTGGGGCGACCTGATAGGTCGCTCCGTGAGCACAATCCAATATAATTCTCATTGAGTTGAGGTTAAAACTTGGATTTACAGTATTTTTACAGAAACTTACGTATTGATCAATTGCGTCATTAACTCGCCTTGCTTTTCCTAAAAGTTCTGGCGGAATATTCTTAATCTCTTGATCTAGTAATGCCTCAATCTTTAACTCAACCTCATCTGATAATTTGAGACCTAAACTTGAAAAAAACTTTACGCCATTATCTTCAAACGAATTATGTGATGCTGAAATTACTACCCCAATTTGAGCGCCTAATGATTTTGTTAAAAATGCTATTGCTGGAGTTGGAATTGGTCCTGTTAGAAAGACATCAACACCTGCTGATGAAAAACCTGCCTCCAAAGCTGATTCAAGCATGTAACCTGATATTCTTGTATCTTTACCAATAACAACTGATGGTTTTTTTTCATGCTTCCATGATTCAGTCAATACGACACCAGCCGCATAACCAAGCTTAATGAAAAATTCTGGAGTTATTGGGTATTCTCCAGTTTTGCCTCTTATGCCATCAGTTCCAAAATATTTTCTTGTCATGTAAATGTTATCTTATTTTAGTTGTAAAATTTTAAGTGCGTTTTTTGTTTCTTTAACGTCATGCACTCTAACTATTCGAGCACCCCTTAAAATACTAATTGCAGCCATGATTGCGCTTCCATAAATAATATCATTTTCTCCATCGCCAACAATTTTTCTTACCATTGATTTTCTTGATACTCCAATAAGTAGTGGTTTTGATAGGGAATTTAGTTTGTCAATTGATTGGAATAATTTTAAATTATTTTCATATGTTTTACCAAATCCGAAGCCAGGATCTAAGATAATTCTTGATTTATCTATACCAAATTTCTCACAAATAGTGATTCTTTCTTGAAGAAATTTTCCTACTTCTCCAGCTACATCTTTATATGATGGATTAAGCTGCATATCCTGGGGACTTCCCTTCATATGCATCAAACATATCATAACATCTGAGTTTAAAACGATGTCTAAGCACCTAGGTTGTCTTAGAGCATATATATCATTAACCATCTCTACTCCAAGATCAATACCAAGTTCCATTATTTCTGGCTTATATGTGTCAATTGAAACTGGGATATTAAAATCTTTTTTTATTGCTTTTATAACAGGTTCAATTCTTTCTCTTTCCAAATCAATTGGGGTTATCTTTGCGCCAGGCCTTGTCGATTCAGCGCCAATATCGATTATATTTACACCATTATTAATCATCATCTCAGCATGCTGAAGCGCTCTTGAGAGATTATTAAATTTTCCACCATCTGAGAAAGAATCAGGAGTTATATTAAGCACCCCCATAATTAGAGGCTCTTTATTTTTTTGGAGAAGTGATTGTATTGAGTTCATAAAAAATCAGAGGGCTTTCGCCCCCATCTTATTTATTCTTTGCTGATGGCTGTACTGAAATACTATCAGATGGGCCTATAGTTGGTCCTTTCTTTTTAGAAGGAGGCTTTGCTGAAGCTCTTGATGGCTTCGGTGCTCTAACTTTTTTACCTGCCATTATATCTCCAATCTGATCGCTATCGATTGTTTCGTGCTCCAGAAGAGATTTAGCCATCACCTCCACTTTTCTTTTATTTTTTTCAATTAATTTACGAGCAATCTTATATTGTTGATCTAATATTGATTTTATTTCTGTGTCAACTTTTAGTTGAGTAGCCTCAGAAATAGACTTAGTGTTTAAAAACGAATCTTGATTGTCATCTACATAAACCATAGTACCCAATTTATCTGACATACCGTATTTCGTTACCATCTCTCTAGCAAGTTTTGTTGCGCGTTCAAAATCATTTGCGGCGCCTGTCGACATTTGCTTCATGAAAACTTCTTCTGCTATTCGGCCCCCAAAAAGAATTGATATTTCTTCCAACATCTTACCTTTAAAGTTACTGAAGCTATCGAATTCCGGAAGCTGCCAAGTAAGTCCAAGAGCCCAACCTCTTGGCATAATTGTTACCTTATGAACTGGGTCAGAATTTGGAAGCAACATCGCAACAACAGCATGCCCTGACTCATGATATGCGGTATTTCTTCTTTCCTCTTCACGCATAATAAGTGACTTTCTTTCTGGTCCCATAAAAATTTTATCTTTAGCTTCTTCAAAATCTTCCATATCAACAGTCCGCTTATTACTTCTTGCAGCAAATAATGCAGCCTCATTAACTAAGTTTGCTAAATCAGCTCCTGAAAATCCAGGCGTACCCCGAGCAATAATCCCTGCTTTTACATCAGGATCAGCTGGAATTTTTCGCATATGGACAAGTAGAATCTCTTCCCTTCCCTTTATATCGGGCAATGAAACCATAATTTGCCTATCAAAACGCCCTGGTCTTAATAATGCCTTATCTAGGACATCAGCCCTATTTGTCGCAGCTATCACAATAACTCCCGAATTTGGTTCGAAGCCATCAAGCTCTACTAGTAATTGGTTTAATGTCTGCTCACGCTCGTCATTTCCACCGCCAGTTCCAGAACCTCTGCTTCTTCCAACAGCATCTATTTCATCAATAAAAATAATGCATGGCGAGCTTTTTTTTGCTTGCTCAAACATATCTCTAACTCTTGCCGCACCCACACCAACGAACATTTCAACAAAATCGGAACCAGATATAGTGAAAAATGGAACATCTGCTTCACCTGCAACAGCTCTTGCAAGAAGTGTCTTACCTGTTCCAGGAGGCCCCACCATTAGAACTCCTCGTGGAATTCGCCCACCCAACTTGTGGAATCTTGATGGATCTTTTAGAAATTCTACTAATTCATGAACTTCTTCTTTTGCTTCATCACATCCCGCAACATCCTTAAAAGTCGTTTTATTAGTAGTTTGATCAAGTTGCCTTGCTTTGCTTTTTCCAAAAGAGAAGGGCCCACCACCTTTATTACCACCCTGCATTTGTCGCATAAAGAATATCCAGACGCCAACCAACAAGATCATCGGGAACCATGAAATAAATATACTCATAAATAATGATTGTTGTTTAGCTGGTTTTGCGTCAACCACTACATTATATTTTAGTAAATCTGACACTAAATAAGGATCGGTAGGAGCGTATGTTGAAAACTTTTTTCCATCAGAAGTAATCCCAGTAAGGTTATTACCATCAATATCTACTTTAGAAATACTTCCTGATTTAACTTGTGCCATAAATTCAGAGTAGACTAATTTATTTTCATATCTTGTCGATCCAGAGAATTGGTTAAATATAGTCATCATAAATAGACCTACTGCTAACCATATTGCTATACTTTTAATATTGTTATTCACATTTTTACCTATTAAATTAGTTATTGAATGTTATTACTATTATATCTAAACTTAGATATCTTTAAAATCTACATCTTTACCTTCTCGTAACCTAAAACAAATATCTCCGAACTTCTATCTCTTGAGGAGCTTGGCTTAATTCTAATTACCTTTTTAAAAAATGGTTTAACAGAATCAAAAAAGCTATCGAAATCAGCCCCTATAAATGACTTGACCAATAAATGTCCATTCGGTTTCAACCAATTGCAAGAAAAATCTAAAGCAAGCTCATTTAGATAAATAATTGCTGATTGATCAACTACCTTTATCCCTGATATATTGGGGGCCATATCAGAAATTACAAGGTCTACCTCTAAATTATTTAATTTATTTTCTACCTCGAACAGGACTTCATTATCTCTAAAATCACCCTTAATGAATTCAACTTTTTTAATAGGCTGCATTTCTAATAAATCTAATGCAATTACTTTGCCATTTACACCTATTTTTTTTACAGCTACTTGAGACCAGCTTCCTGGCGCCGATCCTAAATCAACTACTGTTGTATTCTGACCCAACAGATTATATTTCTCATTAATTTCTATCAATTTATATGCAGCTCGTGAACGATAGCCATCTTTTTGAGCTTCCTTAACAAAAGGGTCGGAAATATGTTCAGACATCCAGCTTTTGCTAGTTCTTGTTCTTTTCATCTGATATGATTCACATCCTAATAATTTAAGAGAAAAAAATGCTAAATTCAAAACAAATTTCATATTTAAAAGGGCTTTCTCACTCTCTTAGCGCTGTGGTTCAAATTGGCAACAAAGGCCTTTCCGAGTCAGTATTTAAAGAGATTGAAGAAAGTCTAAAAGCACATGAGCTTATTAAGATCCAAGTTCAAAATAATGAAAAAATAAAAAGACAAGAATTTCTAAGCTTAATATGTAACAAATTAGATGCAGTTTCAATTAATCATATCGGCAAACAAATAGTTGTTTTTAAGGCTAATATAGAATCAAAAATTAAGCTTCCTTAATGCTAACGTATTTTTAGAATCAAAAAAATACCCAAAACACATTCAATTAAGAATGCAGCGCTTGCTATGCCGTGCCATGTTCCAGACCTACTGATAAAAACACTCTCTATTATTTCTTTTGAAACAGAACTATCTCTAATATTTTCAAGGAGCGGGTTAATGCCAAAAAAACTAATCATAATCAAACTCAACATTAATATTATGAGCCAAAAAGTTATGGATTTAAAAAAAGATAAACTTGCTTTTTTAAATCCATAAAACAAGAGAAAGCCTGAAGAAAACATTCCAAATAAATTCATAAAAGTAAACATGTCGCTTGCTATTGCTCCAGCGACATAAGAACTAGGCACCTTATTGAATAATATTGTTGTGACCATCAACATCGTCCATACTCCACCAACCCAAAGTGAAGAAATAATTATTGCTAACTTATGTAAAAATGGATTCATAAATTAAATATAAGATACTTTTATAATCTCATAATTCTTTAGACCACCTGGCGACTCAAACTCAACCACATCTCCTTCCTCCTTACCAATCATTGCCTTAGCTAAGGGAGAGTTTATTGATATTTTTCCAAGCTTAATATTGGCTTCATCATCACCAACAATTTGGTATGTTGAATTTTTCTCTTCATCTAAATCCTCTATCTCCACTGTAACTCCAAAAACACATTTTCCGTCAGCACTCAATGAGGCAGGATCAATTATGACTGCTTGCGAAAGTATTGCTTCAATTTGAGCCAACCTCCCCTCTATAAAACCTTGACGCTCCTTTGCAGCATCGTATTCTGCATTCTCAGATAAATCTCCTTGGGCCCGTGCCTCTGCAATTGCTTCGACAACCTCAGGTCTATCAACACTTTTTAATTGCTTTAATTCTGCCTTTAAGAGCTCTGCGCCATTTCGGGTAATTGGAATTTGATTCATTAAACTGTTCCTATTTAAAAGCTACCTTGATTTAAGATATTCATAATTATTGAGTCTATTTTAAGAAGATATTTTATGCAAGCTTTGTAATGATGAAACGCTTAGTTCTTTTGAGTAATTCATTGCTTTACAGGCAGCTCGTGCACCAAAAAGTGTTGTGTAATAGGTAACTTTATTCTGCAACGCATTTCTCCTAATCTCATATGAATCAGCAATAGCTTTTTTATTCTCAGTAATATTCACAATAAAATCAATTTCGCCATTTTTAATCATATCTACAATATGTGGCCTACCTTCAGCAACTTTATTTACTGAAATCACATCTAAATTATTTTGTTTTAAAATAGCTGCTGTACCTTTAGTTGCTACCAACTTAAAGCCTAAATTATTAAGTGACTTTGCAATATCAATCACATTTTTATGATCTTCTTTTCGAACGCTAATAAAAGCCTTCCCACTTTTCGGAAGTGATGTAGAAGCACCAAGCTGAGACTTGATGTATGCTTCTACAAAAGTTTTACCAATCCCCATAACTTCACCAGTTGACTTCATCTCTGGCCCTAAAATCGTATCCACACCTGGAAATTTAATAAACGGGAAAACAGCTTCTTTTACCGAGAAAAAATTAGGTTCAATTTCTTTTGCTAAATTTAACGCCTTAAGTGTTTTGCCAGCCATAACCTTGGCTGCAATTTTAGCTAATGGTCTCCCTATAGCCTTTGAAACGAATGGAACAGTCCTGGATGCTCTTGGGTTTACCTCTAAAACATATATATCCTCATTCTGAATTGCAAACTGTACATTCATCAAGCCAATTACATTCAATGCTTTTGCCATAAGCTTAGTTTGTACAATCAATTTTTTTTGCATCATCTTTGATATGCTATAAGGCGGGAGTGAGCAAGCCGAATCACCTGAATGAACTCCTGCTTGTTCAATATGCTCCATAATTCCTGCTACTACAACAATTTTGCCATCTGAAATTGCATCAATATCAATTTCAATAGCGTCATTTAAAAATCTATCTAATAGGACAGGTGACTCATTTGATACCTTAACTGCCTCTCTCATATAACGCTCTAGATCTTTTTTCTCATGAACTATTTCCATAGCCCTGCCTCCTAAGACATAGCTTGGCCTTACAACTAGAGGGTATCCAATTTCTTCAGCTAATTTGATTGCTTGTTTGGGATTTCTTGCAGTTCTGTTAGGCGGCTGTTTAAGATTTAAATTTTCTATTATTTGTTGGAAGCGTTCTCTGTCTTCAGCTGCATCAATATCATCTGGTAAAGTACCAATAATTGGAGCCCCTTCTTGCTCTAACTCTCTCGCAAGTTTAAGTGGTGTTTGTCCTCCATATTGAACAATTACCCCCCATGGATTTTCTGTCCTGATTACTTCAAGCACGTCTTCCATAGTAACTGGTTCAAAATATAACCTGTCTGATGTATCGTAATCAGTTGAAACTGTTTCTGGATTACAATTTATCATAATGGTTTCATAGCCACAATCTCTTAAAGCGAGAGCTGCATGAACACAACAATAATCGAACTCAATTCCCTGACCAATTCTATTAGGCCCACCACCAATAATAATAATTTTTTTATTGTCAGAAGCATTTGACTCACAAACTTTTTCATAGGTTGAATAAAGATATGTTGAGGTTGCCTCGAACTCAGCTGCGCATGTGTCGACTCTTTTATAAACTGGATGAATTTTATGTTTATATCTCAAGGTTCTTATATCCTTAGTCTTCTTTTTAACAAGCTTAGCAATTCGACTATCAGAAAATCCCTTTCTTTTTATATCAAAAAGTTTTTCAGCGCTCAATGACTTCACACCCATCTCTTTAACTTTTTCTTCTGTTTCAATCAAATCTTTTATTTGATAAAGAAACCACGGATCTATCTTGGAGTGTTGAAATATTTCATCTATAGACAAACCTATCCTGAAGGCATCGCCGAGATACCATAATCGGTCAGGGCCAGGCTCTCTTAACTCTTTAATAATTTCATCTTTATCTATCGATTTTTCAGAAAATCCATCCACGTCAATTTCAAGCCCTCTTAATGCTTTTTGAAGTGATTCTTGGAATGTTCTTCCAATAGCCATAACTTCTCCAACTGATTTCATTTGAGTTGTAAGCCTATAATCTGCTTGCGGAAATTTCTCAAAAGCAAACCTTGGAACTTTTGTTACAACATAATCAATAGATGGTTCGAATGATGCAGGAGTAAGTCCACCTGTTATATCATTACTTAATTCATCAAGGGTGAAGCCAACTGCTAATTTGGCAGCAATTTTAGCGATTGGAAAACCTGTAGCCTTAGATGCTAATGCTGAAGATCTTGATACTCTTGGATTCATCTCTATGACTATCATGCGGCCATCATCAGGATTTATTGCAAATTGTACATTTGATCCTCCTGTTTCAACTCCAACCTCTCTTAAAACATTGATTGATGCAGTTCTCATTAATTGATATTCTTTATCAGTTAAGGTTTGTGCAGGAGCAACAGTTATTGAGTCGCCTGTATGCACACCCATGGGATCTAAATTTTCTATTGAGCAAATAATAATACAATTATCTTTTACGTCTCTTACAACTTCCATTTCAAACTCTTTCCAACCCAGAAGTGACTCTTCTATTAGTAATTCGTTTGTAGGTGAAGCATCCAAACCTCTTTTGCAAATATCAACAAATTCTTCTTGATTATAAGCAATTCCACCTCCGCTTCCGCCCATAGTAAAAGAAGGTCGAATAATTGCAGGGTAACCAATTCCTGATTGAACTTGCTCTGCTTCTTCTAAGCTATGAGCTATCACTGAACGAGCTGACGCAAGATTAATCTTACTCATTGCTTCTTTGAATTTTTGTCTGTCTTCTGCCTTGTCAATTGCTTCTTTTGATGCCCCTATTAACTCAACATTATATTTCTCTAGCACCCCATATTTATCTAAATCTAAAGCGCAGTTAAGTGCAGTTTGGCCGCCCATTGTTGGTAGAAGTGCATTTGGCTTCTCTTTTTTTATTATCTCTCTTACAATCTCCCATTGAATAGGCTCAATATATGTTTTATGCGCAATATCAGGATCTGTCATAATAGTTGCAGGGTTTGAATTAACTAATATGACCCTATACCCCTCCTCCATCAACGCCTTGCAGGCTTGAGCACCAGAATAATCAAATTCACATGCCTGACCAATAATAATTGGGCCTGCGCCAATAATAAGGATTGATTTTATGTCGGTACGTTTGGTCATTTATTACCTTTCATCATATTAATGAATTGATCAAACAAATAATCCATTTCCGAAGGGCCTGGGCTAGCTTCAGGATGTCCTTGGAAGCTAAATGCTGGCACATCTGTCCGACTAATGCCTTGAAGTGTCTTATCAAATAATGAAACATGAGTAATTTCAAGATTAGTGGGAAGCGACGAAGTGTCAACAGTAAACCCATGGTTTTGACTTGTAATAAAGACTTTTCCTGTTTTTTTATCCTGAACAGGATGATTCGCGCCATGATGTCCAAATTTCATTTTTAAAGTTTTTGCTCCACTTGCCAGGGCTAACAATTGATGGCCTAAGCAAATACCAAATATAGGTAATTTTTTCTCTAAAATAACTTTAATATTGTCAATAGCGTAATCACATGGTTCAGGATCTCCTGGTCCATTGGATAAAAATACACCATCAGGCTTTAAAGCCAAGACATCTTTTGCTGAAAACTTTGCTGGAACAACAGTTATTTTACAATTTCTTGAGTTAAGCATTCTCAATATATTTCTCTTAATTCCAAAATCATAGGCAACCACATGGTACTTAGGCTTAGGTATTTTTTGATAGCCTTCACCAAGCATCCATTCACCATCTTTGGCTATATATTTTTTTTTAGTTGAGACAACGCTTGCAAGATCCATTCCAGTGATTCCAATAAAGGATTGGGCTTTTTTTACAGCCTCTTTTTCATCAATAGTGCCAGCCATAATACAACCAGACTGAGATCCATTAATTCTTAAATGTTGTGTTAAAGCTCTTGTATCGATTTCTGATATCCCAACTATTTTTTGACCTTTAAGATATTCTGATAAAGACATAGTAGCTCTAAAGTTCGAATGTATTATCGGCAAGTCTCGAATAATTAGACCTTTCGCACGCACTTTTTCTGATTCTAAATCTTCCAAATTCACCCCAGTATTGCCAATATGAGGATAGGTGAAGGTAATAATTTGTTCTGTATAGGAAGAATCTGTGAGTATTTCTTGGTAACCAGTCATTGATGTATTAAAAACTACTTCGCCGACAACAGAGCCCTTAATACCAATTGAAGTGCCTCGAAACTTTGTTCCGTCTGCAAGCGCTAATATGGCCGGCAATTTAGACGACA
>CAYTWX010000017.1:0-10563 GCA_964442085.1 uncultured Methylobacillus sp.
GAAATGAAAAAATAGGTCTTGTAAACGAATGGTGGGATAAAATTCTTTTTGATCGAATATTGTTGGATGTACCATGCTCTGCATCAGGAATAGTAAGAAGGCATGTCGATATAAAGTGGTTGAGAAGAATAAATGATTTTGAAAGCTTTGGTGAAAGTCAGCTAGAGCTATTGAGGTCTTCATGGCCAATGCTAAAAAATAAAGGTAAATTACTATATGTAACATGTTCAATATTTGAAGAAGAAAATAGAGAAGTTATTGAAAAGTTTAAAAAAGATTCAAAAAATATTACTGAGCTAGACATAATATTTCCTTCAAATGTCGAGCATATAAAAAATCAAGTATTGCCATCAAAAAATCATGACGGTTTATTTTATGCGCTACTTCAAAAGAATTAGTTTAATTGGATTAGTAGCGTTACTTTCATTAATATTAATGAAAGAATATCCTCTACCTGATGAAAGGATAGAGATTAAAGATGTGAGGATAAGTAAAAAAGATAATATAAATAAATATAAGATGCCAGAGTACTCTATAAGCTTTAATCAAGAAATAAACTTTAACTACCTGATAATAAATGCAATAAATAGAGGCATCCCATTACCGTTCAAAGTGGTATTAAGGGTGGCTGAAACAAATAAAATCTTGCCCACAAAGATAATAAAGAAAGAAATAAGGTATTATCAAATTCAGTATAAAGCGTTAAGGAAAATTTATAAGATTATAGATATCAATGGAAAAATATACGAATATCAAAATATATTAGATGCATTTGAAAAATTATCTAAAGTAGATGCGATCCAATTTACCGCTGCCGATAACAAAAATTATGAATTATGGCTTAATGTTTCACTAGACAAGAAAAAATTACCAAAGCCCTTGCAAGTGAACTACTTTGATACTACCTGGAACATGAGCTCTGAGAAGAAGATACATAAACTTGGAAAATTAAATTGAAATATATAATAACAATTGTTTCATTTATTGGAATTTCATTGCTTATCTTGTTAGCAAAAGCAATTTCAAATTCAGATTTAATTTCAAGTGACTCGTTCAGAGCTCTATTGGGTCTAAATATATTATTCATATTCTCATTAATTGTGTTGATAGGGTTCCAGATTTTTCGGTTACTTCAGAATGTTAAAAAAGAAATTACAGGAAGTAGATTAACATTAAGACTTGTTATGTCTTTTGCGCTAATGGGAGTAGTTCCAGTATTAATTGTGTATTTAGTATCAGTAAATTTTCTAACAAAATCAATTGAATCCTGGTTCGACGTAAAGGTTGAATCAGCATTAGAAGGCGGGTTAACTTTAGGGCAAAAAACTATTGATATACTAATGAAAGATATAGAGTTAAAAGGTAAAAGTATTGCATATTCAATTGGTAATGTGGATCCAGAACAAAGATATAGCTTATTGACTGATCTGAGGGAGAAATTTAGAATACAAGATGCTGTTATTTTTGATCAGAATTCAATAATCATTGAGGTTTCGAGTGAGAAAAGTGATTTAATACCACCAATTCCTAATATCAAAGATTTAGAAAAAGGTGGTAGGGGGTTTTTTGGAAGGATTGAAGAAAAAGATGGAGAACAGATTTTTTTAAAAACATTTACACCAATTCTTACTAAGAATGTAAACTCTAAAACATTAATTCTTCAATTAACTCAACCAATTCCTCCTTCCATAGCAAATTTAGCATTATCTGTTGAATCAGTTTATAGTGAGTATCAACAGCTCACATATAGCCGAAATTCATTAAAAATTATTTACATATTAACGTTGACGCTAGTATTACTGTTAGCTTTATTATCATCTGTATCAGCATCTTTTGTAATTAGTAGAAGATTCTCATCCCCTCTAGCAATGCTCGCTGATGCAACAAGACAGATATCAAAGGGCAACTATAAAAAAATTATCTCAAAGCAAGGTAAGGATGAAATAGGGGTTTTAATAAGTTCTTTTAATAGTATGACGTCTCAATTAGAAGATGCTACAAATAACTCAGAAAAAGATAGAGAAAGACTAGAAGTATCTAGAACATTTCTCGAAACTATATTGGCACACTTAACAACTGGAGTTATAGTCCTAGATCAGGCGAAAATAATTCGCCTGAACAATATTGCAGCATCGAAAATACTTAAGATTAAATCTAGCGACATGAGCAATATGCCAATGAGTGAGATAGTAGATAAATATTTATTATTTAAACCTATGTATGAATTCGTTGAGTCTTATATAGATAGCGATAAGAAAAATAAAAAAGAAGAAAGTCAGGAATTCAAATTAAATAAAGAAAACGAACAAGAAAGTACAATTATGTTACAAATTACTCCAATAAAAAATAATAAAGACAAGTCATATGTTCTAGTTATTGATGACATATCCGAAGTTACACAAGCACAGAGACATAGAGCATGGGGGGAAATAGCAAGAAGACTAGCGCACGAAATAAAAAATCCATTAACACCAATACAATTGTCAGCAGAACGAATTCAGCATAAATTTAAGAATAAGTTAAATAAAGAAGATTCAGAAATACTTGAAAGATCAACTAATACAATTGTAAACCAGGTAAATTCATTAAAAATAATGGTTAATGAATTTGCAGAATATGCAAGACCAACAAAAATACAAAAAGATGCTGTACAAATTGACGAACTAATTTATGAAGTAGTAGCGCTGTACGAGATTGAAAAAAATATTACAATAAAGAAAGATAGAAAGATACCAACTATATATGCGGATCAGAATAAGTTAAGACAAGTAATAATAAATTTATTAGAAAATTCTCAAGACGCTTTAAAAGAAATAAAAAATAAAAAAATAATGATATCAATAAGAAATAAAATTGGTGGGATTGAATTAACCGTCGAAGATAATGGAGTTGGAATTCCAGATATAATTATTGGAAGAATATTCGAACCATATGTAACATCAAAAAAAACAGGGACTGGTTTAGGACTAGCGATAGTTCATAAAATTGTTGAAGAGCATGAAGGTAAAATCACCATTGATAGAATTAAAAACTCTGGAACCAGAGTTACTATTAACTTAAAGATTAGAGAAAAATAAAGTATGACGAAAATAAATATTTTAGTAGTTGATGACGAACAAGATATTAGGGAATCATTGAGAGATATTCTTGAAGATGAAGGACATAATATATTTTTAGCAGAAAATGCAATGGATGCAAGAAAAATAAAAGATAAAGAAGAAGTTGCATTAATTCTACTCGATATCTGGATGCCAGACTGTGACGGGATCACATTACTTAAGGAGTGGGCAAAAGAGAATAAAATAAATTGCCCTGTAATAATGATGTCAGGTCATGGAACAATCGATACTGCAGTCGAAGCGACTAGAATAGGTGCATACGACTTTCTTGAAAAACCAATTTCATTACAAAAATTATTAAATACAATAAACTCAGCACTTAAAAAAGAGATACATGTAGCTAAGATTGATCAAAACTTTTTAAATAGCTCGAAACTTAATTGGATGACTCAATTCAGAGAAAAATTAATCACTCTGAAAAGCTCTAATTTAATTTATATAAATGGATCAGAAGGTAATTTTATTAATATATGTGTCAATAATCTTGTAGGGACCAATTATTTACTCATTGATATAAAATCAATAATTAAAGATAATTTTATTAGTAAAGCAGCTGAAAAAGGTTGTAGTGCAATATTATTTAAGAATTTTTCCAAATTTGATGGATTAAAAAAAGATACAATAAGAAAATACCTAGAGTCTAATATTCATAAAAAGATTAAAATTATATTTATTGATGAAGTTATAGAGAAAGTTTCAATTGGTATAGAGCTATCACAAGAAAACATTTTACATACGCCAGACTTTTCAAAGAATAAAGATTTAATTCCAGACTTTTCATTAGCAATACTCAATTTTTATTTATCAATGAACAGGCATCTAGGATATAAAGAATTTGAGATTTCAGCATTAAACTCATTAAGAATTTCTAATAATATTGATAATATTGACACCCTAGATAATATTGTATTTAATCTAATTAAATTTTCTGACGGCCAAAAAATATCATCTAATGACGTTGAAAGTTATTTAAAAGTGTTTAATACCATTGATAATCATATTAAAAATTCAAACGAAAGCAGTTTTGTTGATGATAATAAAATATTTAATCAAACATTAAAAAAAGGTAGGGAAGAGTTTGAAAAACTTTATTTTACGTTCCATATGCAGGAAAAATTATCAGTTTCAGAATTAGCTAAGATATCTGGGGTCGATAGGACGCATTTATATAGAAAACTTAAATTACTCGGGATTAAAGTAAAATAAATTTCAAAACTCAGAAACAACAGGAGTATGATCTGACGGCCTCTCTAACTCACGAGGCCTTTTGTCGATATAAGACTTCTGAAGACCATCTAATAAAGAACTTGTTATAAGAATATGATCAATTCTCATACCTAAATTACGTTTTAGCGGTATTCTGTAATCCCACCATGAAAAATCATTAGCTGAAGGATTTAAATGACGAAAGGAATCAATAAATCCACTACTTATGATTTCACTAAAATATTGCCTTTCAATATCAGAAACTAAATTCTTGCCTTCCCACACTGTTGGATCATGACAATCAATATTCTCAGGTGCAATATTAAAGTCACCGGTTAATACAATATAATTATTTTCTTTATGTAAATCAATTAACCATTCACTGAAGCTATCTAACCATATTTTTTTATAAATAAATTTTTCAGAGTCTAATGATTGTCCGTTAGGAATATAAGCAGAGATAATTTTAATATTACGATTTTGATCGTCCTTGAATGTTCCAGTGATTACTCTTTTTTGAATATCATCATACTTAGGTATGTTTAATGAAATATCAGTTAGAGGTTTTTTACTAATTATTGCTACACCATTATATGTTTTCTGTCCATTATGGTAAGAATACCAACCTAAGGATTTAAAATCTTCGTGTGGAAACATGTCATTAGTTTGTTTTGTTTCCTGCAGACAAAGTACATCAGGATTATTTTTTTTTAACCAATCAGCTACCTGTGAAAAACGAACCTTTAACGAATTAACATTCCATGTTGCAATTTTCATTATAAAAGTCCCTGATGTCTAAGTAGCGCTTCAATATTTGGCTTGCGGCCTCTAAACTTTTTAAAAGATTCAATAGCTGGTCTTGATCCGCCCTTCGCTAAAATTTCACTTCTAAATTTCATTCCAGCTTCTGATGAAAGAATACCAATTTCCTCAAATAGACTGAAGGCATCAGCAGATAAAACTTCAGCCCACTTATAGCTATAATATCCAGCAGCATAACCACCAGCAAAAATATGTGAAAAGCTATGTGGAAAACGATTCCAACTTGGTGGCTTCACAACAGCAACTTGCTCACGCACATCACTAAGTAAACCAAGAAAATTTTTCTGATTGGGATCGTAATCACTATGGAGTTTTATATCAAAGAGAGCAAATTCAACCTGCCTAGTTGTTTGCATACCAGATTGGAAATTTTTTGACTTTAGAAGTTTATTAAATAATATCTTTGGCATTTGTTTTTTCGTTTGAACATGTTCAGTCATATTTTTTATGACTAACCACTCCCAACAAAAATTTTCCATGAATTGACTTGGTAGCTCGACAGCATCCCATTCAACACCTTGGATTCCGGAAACTCCATAATCATCAATTTCCGTGAGTAGGTGATGAAGGCCATGACCAAACTCATGAAAAAGCGTAATAACTTCATCGTGTGTCAACAATGATATTTTTTTATTGATTGGTTGTGAAAAATTACATGTTAAATAAGCAACAGGGAAGGATTCATCATCTGAAAATTTAAATTTAGAAATAGCTTCATCCATCCATGCACCCCCTCTTTTATTTTTACGTGCATAAAGATCAAGATAAAAATAACCAATTAACTCATTAGAACTATTCTCAATTTTATAAAATTTAACATCTGGATGCCAAACTTCTGTAGATACTTCCTTAATATAAATTCCATAGATATTTTTAACTACTTTGAATAGGCCTTCGATGACCTTAGAAGCTGGAAAATAATTTTTTATTTCCTGGTCAGAGTAATTAAAGCGATCCTCTTTTAATTTTTCAGACAAATAAGCTATATCCCATGCTTCAATATTCTTGATATCAAATTTATGTCCATATTCGGTAATGTCAGACATATCTTTCTTTGCAAAACTTTTTGCTTTGGAAGCAAGGTCTTTAAGAAATTTAATCACTTCATCACTAGAATTAGCCATTTTAGTTTCTAAGGCCATTGAAGCGTAGTTCGGGAAATTTAAAAGATTAGATAATTTTTTTTTATTTAATAAGATATTGTCAATATTCTTAGTATTATCTGTAGCTCTATCACTTAGATCAGAGGCTTTAGTAGCATAGGCATAATATATTTCTCTTCTTAACTTTCTGTTGTCCGCATATTGCATTAATGGTAGATACGATGGAAAATCTAGACTAAAAGACCAACCAGTTTTTTTTTGAATTTTTGCATCATTTTTAGCTTTTTCTATGACATCTTTAGGTATGCCTTTCAATTTTTTCTTATCTTTAATTACTAAGGAATAATTGTTAACAGAATCCAATAAGTTTTCCTCAAAACTTGAACTTAGTTTTGAAAGTTTAGCTAAGATTTTTTTAAATTCATTTTTTTTAATATTATCAAGACCTACTCCACCTAACTCAAATCCGGTTATTTCATCAGTAATAATCTTTTTTTGGGGTTTTGTAAGTTTTTCAAAATCTTTACTAGATTTAATTTTTTTAAATTTTTTATAGATTATTTCATTTTGAGATAGCTCGGAATGATATTTTGTAATTTTATTAAGGTTTTTATTATAAACGACTCTTAATTCATCACTATTCATAACAGAATTTAGGTGGTTTATTTGAGACCAAACCCGACTTAATTTTTCATTAACTTGTTGAAGTGGGCTTACAAAGTTTTTCCAGCTCGGCTTTAATTTACTAGACTCAATTTTTTTTATTAAAGCCTTATTCTCGTTTAAAACTTTATTTAACGCAGAAGATACATGTTTTACTTTAATTTGTTTAAATAAAGGTAAGCCGTTTCTATTTAATAGTGGATTTTTAATATTTAATTCTCCAGTGTTTATATATTATTGATTAATTTTTCGAATTAAAGTTTCTATAATTTCTGATTCTTTTGTTTTCAGCACTTTGCTTGATAATGCAGCTAATTTTTGTGTATCAGAGTTTAAAACTTGTTTTTTTACACTTAATATTCTAGATGGGTGCATTGAAAAATGCTTTAACCCCATACCAAGCAGTAATTTAGTTAGTTTTGAATCACCAGCCATTTCACCACAAATTGAAACCTCTTTATTGTATTTATTTCCTGCTTTGATAGTTAGATTTATTAATTTTAAAATGGCTGGGTGAAGTGAGTTATATAAATGTGAAACTCTATCATCAGTTCTATCAATTGCTAGCGTATATTGGATCAGGTCATTTGTTCCAATCGACAGAAAATCTAATTCTTGAGCAAATGCCTCAGCATTTATGGCGACTGCTGGGACTTCTATCATCCCTCCAATTTTAATATATCTATCATAAGAAATTTTTTCATTTCTTAAGGATTTTTTAGCCCTTTCAATTAGTAATTTAGTTTGCCTTAGCTCTGATAAGGAAGATAGCATTGGAATTAAAATTTTAATTTTGCCAAAATGAGATGCTTTTAATATTGCACGTAGCTGGATATTAAATAATTGGGGTTCGGATAGGCATAACCTAATAGCTCTGAGACCTAATGCAGGATTAGAGCTAATTGTTGTATCAGCCGACGTTAGTTTGTCAGCTCCAGAATCCAGAGTTCTTATTACAACAGTTTTACCACTCATAGCCTTAACAACTGATTTGTATATTTCAAATTGTTCTTCTTCATTCGGCAGTTCTTTTCTATTCATAAATAAAAATTCAGTCCTAAATAGCCCAATACCAGACGCTCCATTTTCTTTAACGGACTTAATATCGTCAGGAACTTCAATATTTGCTAATAATTCAATATTTTCATTATTTAATGTTTTACATTTAATATTTTTAATTTTAGAAAGTTTTTTTTGTTCGATCCCCCAAATATTTTGGCGCACTTGATACTCTTCTAAAATATCTTTTGAAGGATTTACGATAACAATACCTTGATTCCCATCAACGATGATTTGCTCATTATTTTTAATAAGGCTTCTGGCATTTTGAAGAGCAACTATTGAAGGTATATTGAGACTTCTTGCAAGAATCGCAGTATGGGATGTTGATCCACCCATATCTGTTAGGAAGGCTGCGTATTGATGCTTTTTAAATTGAAGTGCGTCTGCTGGAGATATATCATGAGCAACCAAAATAGCTGAACTTTCATTATTTACTTGATTTGCTTGTCTTGGGTGGCCAAGTAAAACCTTAAGGATTCTTTCAACAACTTGAATTACATCATTTTTTCTTTCCTTAATATATTCATCTTTAATTTTTTCAAATTTATCAACAAAGAAATCCATTTGTTTTTTTAACGCCCACTCTGCATTACAGTTATCATTATTAATTATAATTTTAGGTTTTTCTGAGAAATTTTTATCAGCCAGTATCATTAGATGAGTATCAATAAATGCTGAAAATTCCTCAGATGATTCTTTTTGTAATTGTTTCTTAATTCTTAATAAATCTTTTCTTACGTCATCTATTGCTCTCGTTAATCTTTTTATTTCATTTGGAATTTCTCTATTAGTTATTTCATAGCGAACTACCTCGAATAATGCATTAGATATCAGATTTGCTTTTCCAATAGCAATACCATTTGAAACAGAAACCCCATGAATATTAAATGAAGACATTATTCACCTTCACCAAAGTAGCTTCCAAAAAGATTTACTATAGACTCTGTAGCTTCCTTCTCGTCTTCACCATTAGCTTCTAATGTAATAATTGTATTTTTACTCGCAGCTAGCATTAATATCTCCATAATACTTTTTGCATTAACTTTATTTTTATCTTTAATTAAAAATAACTCCGATTTAAATGTGCAAGCTAATTGAGTAAGCTTACTTGATGCTCTCGCATGAAGTCCTAATTTATTAATGATTCTTATCTTTTTTTTAATCATTTTGAAATCATATCTTTTTTATATTGTTGATAGCACAATCCATAGAGTCCTTGACTATGATGCTTAAATTATCTTTTCGATCTGATATTGCTTTTATTAACATTGGAAGGTTGACCCCGGTGATGACTGCAACTTCATTTTCTTTAGTAAATTTATTTAACAGATTGCAGGGTGTAGCACCATAAATATCTGTCATTATCAATACACCATTCCCAGTATCTAGATCTTTAATCTTTTTTGAAATAATATTGCTATAATTTTCTAGATTTTTATTTGAGTTGATTGATAAACAGTCAACCGAAAAAGGTGAGCTATCCAGTATATGAGCGGCACAATTGAGGAGAGCCTTTCCAATATCGCCATGAGTGACTAACAAAATACCAATCATTATTTCTTGCCTATTAAATTTAAATTATATATTTATCAAAATTTTTTATTCAGATGGCCTATATTTAATAGAGCCATCTGATTGATGATGATCTTTATGCTTCTCTTTATGTTTAATTACTTGCCTGTCGATCTTACTGATAGCTAAATCAATTGCTTTATACATATCTTCATTAATTGATTTAGCATTAATATTAAGATGTGGGAGATGAATAGTTACATCTACAATGCTATTTAACTTCTCCACGCTAAGAATAAATTTTGCATCTATGACTTCATTAAAATGACTCTTTATTTTAATAAATTTATTTTCAATATGATTTTGGAGTGCAGGTGTAATTTCTAAATGCCTACCAGTAATATTTAAATTCATGACGCACCTCTTAATTAAATTTTTTTTCTTTGGTTAGAAGGAAGAATCTTTAAAGCAATTCTATATTTAGCAATAGTTCTCCTTGCAACCTTAATCCCCTCTCCCTTAAGAAGGGTTGATAATTTCTCATCCGAAAAGGGTTTGGTTGCATCTTCATTCTTAATAAGTTCGCTTACTTTAAAAAGAATTACTTTAGATGATAATTCACCCCCATCCATATTTTTTATTTTAGAACCAAAAAAATACTTAAGTTCAAATATACCATGAGGAGTAGAAATAAATTTATTTGTTGTAACTCTTGATATAGTTGACTCATGTAAATCAAGTTCTTCTGCAATAATTTTAAGAATCAATGGCTTTAAAAATTCATTTCCATGCTCAAGAAACTCTTCTTGTTTCTTCATAATTGCTCTTGAAACTCTAATAATCGTTATTGATCTATCCCGAAGACTTTTAATTAGCCATTTCGCCTCTTGATATTTATCTTTTGCATCCGTATCAAATTTTACCGAATCTTTTTTAAAGATATCCTCATAGTCTTCGTTTATTTTAAGCTTTAAAAAATTATCTTCATTTAAACTTACTTCCCATCCAATATTTGACTTTTCAACTTTTATATCAGCCTTTATGAAATCCTGAGGTTGAATTTTTTGGAAAATTAA